>JALONF010000411.1 GCA_025455085.1 Ignavibacteriaceae bacterium | reverse complement strand
AAAACAATGCGGTGGTGATCCTAGTTTAGTCTTTCGTTAAGAGCTAAATGGCAAACTAATATCAACGCGTTCTTTAAAATCTTCCGAACACTCCTGATTTGTAATCCGTGCCTTTGCTCGGTTATAATCCGTGCCTTTGCTCGGTTATAATCCGTGCCTTTGCTCGGTTCTTTTGGAGGAGCAAAAGAACCGCGGAAGGCTTTAGCCTGACGAGCTCGGCGAAGCCAAATGAACATTATACAAAAAAAGAGAGGATGCCTCTTTTGAGACACACTCATAATGGTTTTATCCAAAAATTATCCGCCATTTTTACTAACTTTAATGATTATTTGCACTTACACTGTAAAAATCTTCAGCCATGGAACCACTGATTATCAAACGCAAAGGACAGGCAATCGTAAAAATTATTATAGGCGCGATCTTCACAATCCTCGGCACAGGTAATATTATAACCAGCCTTGGAGAGCTTCGGACAATCAGCTTGATTGCCAATATCTTCATTATAATCCTCGGGATCAGTAATTTCACTCCTTACTCCGGTTCGAGCTCAACCAGCCTGGTTCCCGGCGGTCACGACCTCAAAATAAGATGGAGGGGCTGGGCTTTATGGAAGCATGTACGGCCAGAGGAAGTAGAAAAAATAGTTCTGGACAGGCTCTTCATTCTCATTAACAGGAAAGAGAGGAAGCCTGTAAGACTTGATCTTGATTCTTTCGAAAAAGAGCAGAAGACACAGATCTACAATTTCTTCATCGAATATGCAAAACTGAAAAACATTCCTCTGGAACGTCCCGGATCGAACCAGGAATAGAACTATAAGAAATAGTACCTCCTTTAGCCCTTCTGTTATACATTATGTATTATACAATTTGTATAATTGAAATTTTTGTCTTATTTTAGCACTCTCAACATAATCAGTTTACTAAAATGGCAGAACGAAATCCATTTATAATCAGCGGCTATTTTGGTCCTGAATTTTTCTGTGACCGGGAAAAGGAAACCCGGACTTTAACAGCCAATGCCAAAAATGGCGTCAATACAACTCTTGTTTCAATACGTCGTATGGGAAAATCGGGGCTGATCTGGCACACAATGGATCAATTGACAAGGAAAGGAAGTCATACCTGCATCTATTGCGATATTTATGCTACGGGCGATCTTAAGGATTTCACAAATAAACTGGGCAGTGCAATACTGCAGGCATTACCGGAAAAAAAACCGGTTGGGAAAAAATTTATGAACCTCCTGAAGGGACTTCGTCCAGTGTTCAGCTATGATGCTCTGTCAGGTCAGCCGCAATTATCATTTACATTTGCGACACAACAGCAGTACGAACAATCTGTTGAAAGTCTTTTCAGGTTCCTGGATTCTGACAAAAAACCGGTTCTTATTGCAATAGATGAATTTCAGCAAATAACCAATTACCCTGAAAAAAATATTGAAGCTTTGCTACGGAGCCAGATTCAAACACTTAAAAATGTATATCTGATCTTCTCCGGGAGCAGCCATCATTTATTATCTGAGATGTTCAGCAATGGAAACCGTCCTTTCTTTGCAAGTACTCAGTTTCTTTATCTGAAAGAAATTGAGCAAAATATCTATAAGGATTTCATTAAAAGCATTCTGATTAGTTACGGCAGAAATATTGATGAAGATGCCCTTGATTATATCATGCATTTCAGCAAGGCACATACTTTTTATACTCAAAGTATCTGCAACAGATTATTCGCTTCGGGGATAAAAATGATTTCTCAGGAGATTGTGAAGCAGGAATGTAACCAATTGATTACAGAACATGAACAGCTTTTCTTCCAGTACAGAAACCTGTTAACTCCTGTCCAATGGAATCTTTTGGAAGCTATTGCGAAAGAAGGTAAAGTTTATCAGCCAACCGCAAAAGGATTTATTGAAAAATATAAAATAGGTATTCCTGCAAATATCCAGCGTGGACTTGAATCATTACTAAATAAAGAGATGATATTCAGAGAGAATGACAAAGATGGAGCCTATTATTCAGTCTATGACCTTTTTCTGTCACGATGGCTTGAAAACCTGGAATAAATAGATTCTATGGATACTAAAACTATTAAATTTATTAAATGAGTTTCGGGAATCTATAATAATATTATAATAACTGATTATAAGATTCCTCACTAACGCTCTGAATGACAGGTATATATGGGGTCATTGGGTGGGAAGAAGCGGCGATTCGCTACAACATTCAGTATAATTGACGGGGATCCCTGCGAATCGCCGCTTCTTCCCACTGACCCATAAGAGCCTGTAATTCCGAGCGTTAGCGAGGGATCCAAATAGTTTAAATATCATAGGTGCAATGTTTAATTTCATTCGTAAATTTGATGTACAGTTATTTCTGCGGCAATAATTAAAACCTGATTGTATGAAAGCATCATACCTGATCGTTGCCTTCTTATTAAGTCTCTCTATCGCCCTTCAATCCCAGACCGTCGACAGCATTAAGGTTGAACAGGCAGGAGACTTTATTAAGATACGTTACAAGATCCTTAATTCAACTCCCGAACAGGTTTACAGGGTCAAAGTTCTCTGTTCCATGGATGGCGGACTGAACACTGAAATCCGGAGCATTTCGGGTGATGTCGGCGACATGGTGGCAGGTGGTAAACCAGAGTACTGGATTTTATGGGATGTTCTTAAGGATGTAGAGGAGCTGAAGTCAGTCGAGTTTATTGTTAGAGCTGAACTGGTGAAAGACTTATCGGCTTTTAACGGAAAAGAAATTGATTGGACAAAGAAAAGATTTCATCTGATGCTTGCTGCAAATTTACCGGGACCACAATCCGGACTGAGAATTAGCTATATGGGAAATTGGGGTTTTTCTGCAGCTATTCTTTACGGAAAAGCAGGTTTGCAGTCTGGTTATATCAAAGGAGCCGATCCATCCGATCCGCACCCGAAGGTTCCATATATTGGTCTGGGACTTACTAAACGTTTAGTCAAAAAGGACAATTTTCAAATGCACCTGATGGTAGGATCTTCAATTTCAAAGTTTTTTATACAAGATTTTACGGCATCGACTTTTTATACAGAAACATGCATTGGTTATAATCTTGGTTTTACTTTTGATATAAAGCGATTCAGCTTTTCTTTAGGAACATCCTTCTTTAGTAAAGATAAAGCTGAAAATCAATCTCATACGGATGATCTTGGAATTCATAGCTCAAGTGGTTACTTTGATGCAGGATTTGGAATAAAGTTTTAATCAGTTCGTATTTTAATATGAAAAAATTATACATATTATTTATAATTATTTTTGCACTTGCTCAGTCTGCATTTCCCCAGACAGTCGACAGCATAAAAATTGAACAGGCGGGAGATAAAATTCTGATCCATTATAAGATCATGCAATCGAATGATCTGCAGGGTTTCAAGGTGACTCTTTCATGCTTTTTAAGTACGGGAATTAAACTTGAACCCAAGAGCATCACCGGTGATGTTGGAGAAAGCGTAACAGGAGGGAAGGCAAATTATATGATAGCATGGGATGTATTGAAAGATCTTGAAGAATTGCAATCAGCTGAGTTTTCGGTAAAGGCAGAACTGGTTAAGGGCAATCCAACTCATATTAAAGGCGTGAATCTTACGGGATGGGATAAGAAAAGATTTCATATTATGCTTGAAAGTGATTTCCCAGGCCCCAAATTTGGACTTATGATAGGATATATGGGAAAATGGGGGATTTCTGCCTCTTTTTTATATGGCAAGATTGGGCTCAACAAACATAGGGAAGGCCATACATATCCGCCCACTAGTGTCCCTTACATCGGATTAGACCTGTCTAAACGAATAGTAAATAGGAATAATGTTCAAATGCATATTTTAGCGGGACCTTCATTTCTGAAAGCTCTTGTTTATGATAAACCTACAATGGATTTTTATACAAAAAATGTTTATGGATTTAATTTAGGTCTTGCACTTGATGTTAAACGTTTTTCTATTTCTATTGGGACGGCACAGTTCCCAGTCGTTGTTGAAAGTGAATACAGGGATATAATACTAGATTATTCCTCACATGGCTATTTTAATGCAGGGATTGGACTTCGGTTTTAGATTTTAAATTTAATAAATACTTCATTTAAAATGAAAAAGCTAATTATTGCATTTATTCTTATTCTGATATCAATTTCTTCATTCTCCCAGACATCCGAAAGCAAATCGGGTGTGGTCCAGCTCAGCATCTCCAAAAAAGGCGCTGATCAGAAAAAATTCACCGACGAGAGCCGCGCACCGGCAGATGTAACC
>JALONF010000410.1 GCA_025455085.1 Ignavibacteriaceae bacterium | reverse complement strand
GATCCATCTTCGCAAAGAATTTTGGGAATCGGAATTTGCGGACCCGGTGCCGGTGAATTAATTGCCGAAGGTGTTTTAGCAATTGAAATGGGTGCAAACCTGACAGACCTCAAGCTGACAATTCATCCTCATCCAACATTATCAGAAACATTAATGGAAGCGGCGGAAGTTTTCTTCGGACAGAGCACTCACGTTTACAGACCGAAGAAGAGTTAGTCATAAATTGGAACTCATCCCTACCCTTCTCTTAAAAAGAGAAGGAATTGTAATTTTTTACATCATATAACGCTAACACTGTCAGAGCCTTATTTATTTGGTCTTATTTATAATAAGCAATTAATATAGAACTCCTACGGAGTTCGGGATTCTCTCGGTTTTATTTTTCTACAAACATATCGCTCCTCCGGAGCGAAAACAGATTTTAAGCTAAACTCCGTAGGAGTTGAATATTTGTAGAAACAAAGTATTCCCTACAAAAAATAGAACCCCGTAGGGGTTCAATAAATAATTGAATATCGATTTAGTTTTTTACATTGTTTAAGTAAGCCCGTTTCGATAATTTTAGCCCTCAATAATTAGAATTTCAGAGAAACATCAGAAAGAATTATGACTAAACCACAGATCTGGGTAGCAGCATTTTTAGCAGCTTTCATTTTACTTTTTATTCTTCAGAAAGCAACAAAGAAAGAAGAAGCACCAACGCGTGACCTTTCATCTCAAATGAATAATCAAATGAGCGAAGAAAACACCACTGAATTAACAGCAGCTCAGCTTATTTCAAACTTCGGTTGTACAAATTGCCACGGAGGAGAATTACAGGGAACACAAATGGCTCCAGCTTTAATAAATCTATCCGAGCATTGGGGAAAAGAAACTCTGCTCAATTATTTACGAAATCCAAATGACTTTATGGACGAAGCACGATTTAAAGAGTACAGAGAAAAGTATCCGAACCAGATAATGCCTCCATATGGGAATAAAAATATTAAGGACCTCGGGAAAATTGTTGATTATCTTTTGACAAAATAATTAGGATGCTGCGAAGGTAGTTGGAGAATTTTACCTGCCCATAGAGATTAAATAAATTATAATTGATTTTTTAAATTGAATAATCTATGAACCATAAAAAATTTTTATTAATTCTACTTTTATGTATAGCTGAATTTGTTTCGGCTCAATCTTTTAATTTAAAAGGAAAAATAACCAGCTCTGAAAATGGTTCGCCTATACAGGGAGCAACGGTCTTCATTTCCTATGGCAGGTTTGCTTACTCCAACACGGAAGGAATTTATTCTTTATCAGGTTTAAATGCCGGCAAATATCAAATAAAAATTTCCAGTCTTGGATATAAAAGTGTTTCCACCGAAATTGAAATTAATTCAGATGAAGTAAAAGATTTTTCATTAACTCCATCTGCAATTGAACTTGATGAAGTTGTAGTGAGCACAAATAGAACAGAGGATTATCTTCGCAACTCCCCTTTTGCTGAATCGCTGGTTGGCAAAGAAGAAATCCAGATCAGACCTTCGTTTTCATTGCCGGATATTTTACAAAATGAACCTGGGGTTTCTCTGCTTCGTGATGGCATCTGGGGAACTGAAGTAAGCATCAGAGGTTTGAACCGCGAAAATGTAATTACTCTCATTGACGGAAACAGAATTGCAACTTCGACAGATGTTGCGGCAAGATTATCAATGGTCGATATGAACAATGTTGAAAGAGTTGAAGTAATCAAAGGCGCTTCATCATCAATTTACGGTTCAGGAGCTACTGGTGGAATTGTTAACATCATCACAAAATCACCGCAGCTTTATGACAGATTTTCTTTAAATGGAAATGTATTAACGGAATATAACTCGGTCAATGACCTTTCTGTTCTTGGAGGATCACTTTACAGCGGCAGCTCTTTGTGGTCAGCAAAACTTTCGGGCTCATACAGAAAAGCAAACAACACACAAACACCAAACGGTGAATTAAACAACAGCCAGTTTGAAGACTATAGCTTTTCGGGTGGGCTTAATATTTTTCCAATTGATAATCACAAACTGAAAATTGATTACCAGTTATTCAGAGCCGATGATGTCGGTATTCCCGGTTCTTCGGTTTTCCCTGAGCAGGCGCTTGTAACTTATCCTTTTGAAAGACGTGAATTAATTTCCGCGGGATACGAGATTCAAAATATTTCGAAAACATTTTACAAACTTTCAGCAAAATATTCCTATCAGTTAATCAACAGGGATGTAGAAAATATTCCATACATCGTTCAGAATATTCCTGCAAGCGGTGGTAATCCTGCAAGAAGAGTAAGCGTGTTGAAAATTACTCCGAGTGCTGATCATAAAAATAATAATGCAACTTTGCAGGGAAATTTCTGGCTGTTTGACAGTCACAATCTGGCGGCAGGAATTGACTACTGGGATAGGAGCTACAACGGTGAACGTGAGAGATATCAGTTGATTGAAGTTCTTGATTCTACCGGAAATGTTGTTAGCACAACTAATGTCATCACTGGTGAAATTCCGGTTCCAATTTCCAAGTACAGAAGTCTTGGAATTTTCGCACAGGACGAGTTTAAACTGTTTGATGACGGACTATCAACTACACTTGGATTGCGATATGATTTTATCAACATCACCGCAGAGAAAACTTTAAACCCCGTTTACACAATCACAAACGGAATACTGAATACAACTCCTCCGAATCAAAAAGTAATCTGGGACAGCACGGACACAAACAACTCTTCTTACAGTGCAAATATTGGCTTTATTTATTCACTTTTACCTTCAATCGATTTAACGCTTGGACTTGGAGCTTCATTCCGTTCGCCATCTCTTGAAGAAAGATTTCAGTACATCGATCAGGGAAGTGTTGTGCGTGTCGGTAAATCCTGAGTTAAAACCAGAGAAGGGTCAATCAATTGATTTTGGTGTACGGCATTATTCAGACAATCTTAAAATATTATCAAGTTTTTTCTACTCTCATTTCAATGATCTGGTCGTTGAAGTCCCCGGCACATACGAAGGAAGAAATGCTTTGATCAAAACCAATATTGGCGAAGCAAGAATCTATGGATTTGATTTCAGTGCTGATTACAATTTCTGGCAAGATTATATTTTCTACACAACTGCTTCTTTTATTAAAGGAGATGATATTACTGCAGATGGAAATCTTCCTGAAATTCCGCCACTGAACGGAAGAGTCGGATTTAAGTTTGGATTTCTTAATTATCTTCAAACAGATATTTCCTCAACACTTTTTGCTGAACAGAATGATGTTGCTGAAGGAGAGGCAACAACTCCGGGTTATGCTGTGTTCAATCTTCTGCTGAATACAACTCCAATAATTTTTAATAACTTCAGCTTCAGAATTTATTCGGGAGTGGAAAATCTTTTTGATAAAACCTACAGGAATCATTTATCTACAACAAGAGGCAGCATAACAATTGAACCCGGCAGGAATATATTCGTTAAATTAGCTGTGGAGTTTTGACCAATTTTATTTATGTCACACTGAGCGAAGTCGAAGTGTGAAGGTATTTAATAATGTCAGTCTTCGACTCCGCTCAGACTGACGTATAAAGTTTATTTTTCCAGATGACCTGGTTTTTTATTGCACTGCTTTCATCCTTTCTTTCTGCGTCTGCTGCGATAACTCAGAAGAAAGTTCTTTTCAATTTAAATCCCGTTAAATTCTCGTATTATCTTTCAATAGCAAACTTCAATAGCAAACCTTGTGCTTTCGATACCGTTTTTTTTCTTTATTGATTACAACACAATAAATTTTTCTAATCTCTCAGTTCTGTTCATAAAGTCTTTGATTGGTGTCGCTGCATTTTTGTGCGTGATGACTGCACTGAAGAATCTTCAGATCAGCAATGCTTTGCCTTTACTTGCATTAACTCCGGGATTTGTAGCAGTGATTGCTTTCATTTTTCTTGGTGAGGCATTAAAATTTTATGAAGTGCTTGGATTGATTTCCTTAATTGCCGGAACATACATACTTGAAAGTAAAAACCTGAAAGAGATTCTCTTCCCTTTG
>JALONF010000409.1 GCA_025455085.1 Ignavibacteriaceae bacterium | reverse complement strand
TACCGAGCCATAAACATCATCATTGGTTGACCACGCAACAGCAAACTGGAATTGGTTTCCGTTCTTGTCTTTAGCAGTTAAAAATGGCTTTGAACTTGTACCGTTAATTCCATCGAGTGGTGCACCATTATGCGCGGTTGGTGGTAAGGGTTTATCTCGAGGCATATCTTTTTCAAGGAAGCCATAAATTTCCATACCACCTGCTTCGCTGTCTGCTGCAGTGATTATAAGCGTGTTGGGATTCTTCGAATAAAAATTTAGTGCAACACCGATTGCATCATCAGCACGTTTAAGCGCTTCTAAATATCCATTTGCATTATTAGCATTTCCGAAATTGTCGGTTCCTTCTTCTTCAACAACTAAAAAGAAATTATCCTTTTTACTGGTAAGAAATTTAATTGCTGCTTCTGTCATTTCGGCTAACGTCGGAGCTTCAGGTTGATAATTATTAAGTCCAAGTTGAATAAGTTCTTCTTCAGATTTATCATTAAAGCTGTGACTGCGTGAAAAAATTCCAAGCACTTTTTCTGTTTCTTCTGAGATTGAAGAAAGCTCTTCTTTCGTGTAAATAACTTTATAGCCGAGTTGTTTAGCAAGTTCAATTACATTCAAACCATCTTTTCTTTTTCCCGGCCCGAATTTCCCTTCAACTCCTGCAGGTATAAGATTTTCTTCTCCGCCCGAAAAAATTAAGTCGGCACCGGACTCAATTATTTTTTTTGATATTGCGTCTTCATTTCCTCTCGATTCATTAGTTGCAACAAATACTCCCGTTCCTGGTTCAACTATTTTTCCACTGTTTATTATACCGATATTTATTCCTTTACTTTTTGCTTCCATCATTATGCTTAGATTACTGCCGGATCTTGAAGTAATCGGTTTATTACCATCCATACCATATGAAAGTAACTCTACTTTTACACCGTATGCATGCATGGTTGCACCTCCTTCAGATGAGGAAGTTAAGGTGTTTTTAGTGTGACCCTGATATAGACCAATGTTTGATAAACGATCCCAGTTCAATTCACCATCAGGTCCATAATTTAAAACCCTGATTGCATTCCATCCTGCTAAAGCCGTTCCATCCGGATGAAAGAAAATTACATTTCCTGTTTTTACTTCTTGATTTTCCTGACATAGTGAATTTATGCTTAGTAGAAAGGTTAGATAAATTAATGCACACTTAAACGAACTGGCCAATCTGGTTCTCATTTTGATCCCTCAATTTTTAGATTATCATAAGTAAAGTTACGAATTTGTTTAGGAGACTTTTAATATCATTTTGTTAAGAATACAACCAATCTTAAATTAGCCACCGAATTTTATTTTTTAAGAAACCAGAAAGTTAATGGATAAAAAACCCGATACAGCTTTAAATGGGAAAACCTCAATATTTTTTACAGACAAAGAAAAACCAGCATCATATTCTCTATCCAATCAGTTCGCTGAAAATTTAGAGTTCCGATTAATAAAAGACCGAATAACTGCTACAGGATCAGATGCTTATTTTGCATTATCTCTTGCTATCAGAGATCGTCTTGTCCGTAAATGGCTGAGAACCCAGCATCAATATTTTCAAAAAGATGTGAAGAGGGTCTACTATCTTTCGTTAGAATATTTGATGGGAAGACTCCTTGGCAATTCACTAATTAACATGGATTACTATGATGAATGTTACAATATTTTAAAAGAAGATGGCTACAGTCTTGAAGAAATAAGAGAGATTGAACATGATATGGGATTAGGCAACGGAGGATTAGGCAGACTTGCATCTTGTTATCTTGATTCAATGGCAACACTTGAACTGCCCGCATTCGGGTACGGAATAAGGTATGAGTATGGAATTTTTAATCAGGCAATAGAAAAAGGTTACCAGATTGAGTATCCCGATAGCTGGCTTCAAAATGGAAATCCATGGGATATTTTCAGAAGAGATTTGGAATACCGTGTTAAGTTTTATGGTAAAGCTTCAAAAATTCAGAATCCCGATGGAACATTTAAGTTTGAATGGGTAGATACTGAAGATGTGCTTGCTGTAGGTTATGATATTCCTGTCCCGGGATATAAAAATAACACAGTAAATAATTTAAGACTCTGGCAGGCAAAAGCATGTTCCGATTTCAGCTTTAAAGATTTTAATGCCGGTGATTATGTTGCGGCTGTAGCTTCGAAAACAGGTTCTGAAACTATTTCTAAAGTTTTATATCCTAACGACTCTTATGTTGAAGGCAAATTCTTAAGACTTAAGCAGCAGTACTTTTTCGTATCAGCTACTTTGCAGGACATAGTTGAATGATACACACCCTGTAATTGCTATTCCTGAACTTATGAGAATTTTGATTGACCAGGAAGGATTAAGCTGGGTTAAAGCCTGGAGCATTACAAGTAAAACATTCGCATACACTAATCATACAGTTGTGCCTGAAGCATTGGAGGAATGGTCGCTTCCTCTGTTTGAAGAATTGCTGCCGAGACATATTCAGATTATATATGAGATCAACCGGAGATTTATTGAAGATGTAAAAAAGAATTATACCACCGATCCAGATATTGTATCAGCGATTTCTATAATTAATGAGTCTGGCGGCAGTTAATGGTGTAGCTTCTTTGCACACTGAGATTTTAAAGACCAGAATATTTTCTCACTTTCATAAAATTTATCCCGGAAAATTCATCAACATAACTAATGGTATTACTCCACGAAGATGGTTGAAAACCGCTAATCCGTTTCTTTCAAAAATTATCAGTGACAGAATTGGTGAGAATTGGGTTTATGACTTGAATGATTTAAAAAAGCTCGAAAAGTTTGTTGATGATCCTGATTTCAGGGAAGAATTCATAAATGCAAAATGGCTGACGAAAAAATTGCTTATTGATTTAATCGAAGAGAATAATGGGATAAAAATTAATCCTGAATCAATGTTCGATGTTCAGATAAAAAGATTCCACGAGTACAAACGTCAGCTTCTGAATATTCTTCATATCGTAACGCTTTATAACAGGATAAAAGAAAA
>JALONF010000408.1 GCA_025455085.1 Ignavibacteriaceae bacterium | reverse complement strand
ATGATTATAATAATGGAAACGGAATGAAGTTCGCCACCTGGAATCCGGCTGACAGCACAATAACCACATTAACTGGAATTGTTCCTTTACCGGTTGACTATAAATACTCTTTTAAAATGGATTTTCTACAATACAATGGTAATCCAGGCGATCCCGTTGCCGCATCAAAAAACTGGTCTGTTGTTAAAGAAACTGCCGATGGTTTTGTACTTCGTTATTGTACGCCATTATCATCTTCTCAAATGCAGAAACTGGGAATGGATATATCTTTGATAAATGTCGAAAAACAGATCAATTCTATTCCGGAAGGCTTTAAACTTGAACAGAATTATCCCAATCCATTCAATCCCACAACTACGATCAGATATTCAATCCCGGAAAGAGGAGAAGTAGAATTAATTATTTATGATGCATTGGGTCACGAGATAAAAACTCTTATCAGCGGGGACCACGACGCAGGGGTTTACGAAGTAGATTTTGATGCCACTGGTTTGTCATCAGGGATTTACTTCTACCAGATCAAGTCAGCTTCTTTCAACGAGACAAGAAAACTTGTTTTGATGAAGTAAAATAACAGCTTCATTCGTAAAATGGGTGTACCTACGTACGCCCATTTTTTTTAATGTAAATTATTACTGCCACTTCTGTCGTTTGCTGTAATAATTACGGTCAGAACTACCCTCATAATAAAATAATTACTAAATGACACTAAAGAAAGTTTCATTGTGAAATGCTCTGGTGGCACTAAAATTGTTTTTTTTACCGAAAAAGAAATCATAGGGAGTAAAAAGTAAAATGGGACTTACAGAATTAATCGTTATCGCTTTCCTGGCGATGCTTGGATTTTTAGCTTATAATAATTCAAGAAAAGTAGCAAGAGAATTAAGAAGAATGGGCGCGGATAAATAGTAACAACAAACAATATGGGGAAAGGAGAGTTCGGGATCTATTGGTTTTGAACTCTCTTTTTTTTATTAAATATTTTAATCTTATTTCCAATACCTGCAATAACTGTATCCGCAACACCATAAAACAAACCTGTCACAACTACTCCTGGAAATCTTTTTAATTTTGTATCTAGTTCAACAGGATCTAAAACCTCTTCCATCTTTAAATCGATTATGTAGTTATTATTATCCGTGATAAAACGGCTGCTTCCTTTCATTCTAATGGCAGGTCTAAAACCATTATTCTCTAATTTTACGCACAAATGAGTGCTGCCAAATTGAACCACTTCAACAGGTAAAGAAAACTTACCGAGAGTTTTTACAAGCTTAGTTGAATCAACAATCCAGATATTTTTCTTTGAATTGGAAGCGACTATTTTCTCTTGAAGTAAGGCACCACCGCCTCCTTTAATTCCGTTTAGATTCTCGTCCACCTCATCTGCACCGTCAATAGTCAAATCTATTTCTTCAACTTCACTTAGCTTTGAAATCTTTATTCCCAATGATGTAGCAAGCTTCGTAGTTGCTTGTGAAGTAGAGATAGCTGTAATATTTAAGCCTGCTTTAATACGTTCAGCAAGTTTGTAAACCATAAATTCAACTGTTGAACCGGTTCCCAGCCCAACAATCATTCCGTCCTCAATAAAGTTTACTGAGTATTCAGCGGCAATTTTCTTCTCGTTCATAATTCAACCTGAAGTTTTTAAATGTTCAAATGAAAAATCATTTATTTATTTTTACTAAGCAAATTTTAAAGGAGAATAATTATGCACCATTTTGACCCTTCCACTGAAATTCAGGATTATCTTGTTTTTGGGGAATACGGAGACGTAAACCCATCAATAACTGATTCATCAACCTATACTTTTCTAAGTCCCGAAAAAATGAAAGAGCTTTTTGACCATGAGGTTGAAGGCTGTTTTCTTTATTCACGACATTGGAATCCGACGAATAAATATTTAGCAGATGCTCTTGCCCGGCTTGAAGATAGCGAAGCCGCGATTGTCACGGGTTCAGGAATGGCAGCAATCGTCTGCTCAGTTTTGCAAGTTTGCAGTGCTGGTGATGAGTTAATTTCAAGCAGAACAATTTATGGGGGGACATATGCTTTCTTTAAAAATCTTCTGCCGAGATTCGGCATTAATGTAAAGTTCGTTAATACAACAGACCTTGATGCTGTAAAAAAGGCAATTACTAAAAAAACAAAAATTATTTATTGTGAGTCGGTGAGCAATCCGCTTCTGGAAATAGCCGATCTCCCAAAGTTGAGTGAAATTGCAAATGATCACAACATTAAGCTGATGGTCGATAATACTTTCAGCCCGGTATTTATTAGCCCGATACATTTAGGTGCACATATCGTAATTCATAGCTTAACCAAGTTTATTAACGGAACAAGCGATTTGCGGGTTGTGTATGCAGCAGCAGAGATTTCATTAATCAAATGATGGATATAAATTCTGGTACGGCAATGCTGCTTGGTCCTGTTTTAGATAGCCACAGAGCAGCAAGTATCCTTAAGAATCTGCATTCACTTCATATAAGAATTGAAAAGCACAGCAAAAATGCTCTTTACCTCGCTGAGAATTTTGAAAGACTTGGATTGAAGGTTTACTATCCGGGTTTGCCTTCACATAATGGGTATAAACTTCTAAAAGAATTAATGAACGATGGATTTGGATTTGGCGGAATGCTGGCAATTGATGCAGGTGACGAAAAAATCGCGGATGCTTTGATGAAAAGAATGCAAG
>JALONF010000071.1 GCA_025455085.1 Ignavibacteriaceae bacterium | reverse complement strand
TTTGCATATTCAGTTCCTTCAAGATGATCAAGCAGAATCTGGTACATACCATAAGTCAATCCATCTGCCAGAACAGAAGTTTTGGAAAAATTTATTGCTATCTTCTTTGGATCTTTTTTGGCGATGTATTCTCTGAACGGTTCACGAATTGACTTTAGGTATGGAATAATATTTTTATACAAGCCGGGCTTCTTAAAATTTCCCTCTTCCATTGAACCAACAATAGCTGTTGTGTCTCCATCTTTATTAATACACAAAGCTGCCTGCCACGTTGAGTTTACTCCTGAGATCATATCCATCACAGGATCGGTCATCATTGAGCTCTCGCGAACAAATGTCAGCCACATATCGATGTTTTTTTCTTTGAGAATATCCACTGCCTGGTTAATTTTTTCTTTAAGAATAGTGTTGTCCATAAAATCTCCTGTTCATTAATAATTGGAAGAAAGACCATTGCAATTTATCAATTAAACGCAGAATATTCTATTTTTTAGCTGAAAGCTGTAAGTGCCAGAGGTGATATTTATCAAAATTATCAATTGCCTTTACTGATAATTAAGGTTTTGAGTGACCTATTTAGTAATTTTCTTGTGTCAAATAAAAAGATTTTTTATTCATCAATTAAATCATTTGGGGAAATTGATCTTTTAATTTTAACTACAATAATTTCATCACCAACAAGTCAAACAATTAATACATAGAGGTTCACATGTCAGAATACATAGAAAAAATATTAAAGGAAGTAAAAACAAAAAATCCCAACGAGCCGGAATTTCATCAGGCGGTTCAGGAGGTTCTCGAATCACTTGAAGTAGTTCTTCAGCGTCATCCTGAATACAGATCATTTAAAATCCTTGAAAGAATGATCGAACCGGAAAGATTAATTATCTTCCGCGTTCCATGGATGGATGATCAGGGAGAAATCCAGATCAACCGAGGATATAGAATTGAAATGAACAGCGCGATCGGTCCATACAAAGGCGGATTGCGTTTTCACCCATCAGTTACTCTTGGCATACTAAAGTTTTTAGCTTTTGAACAGGTGTTTAAAAATTCATTAACAACACTTCCGATGGGCGGAGGAAAAGGCGGCTCTGATTTCAATCCAAAAGGAAAAAGCGACAACGAAATCATGCGTTTCTGCCAGAGTTTTATGACAGAACTTTTCCGTCACATCGGACCGAACACTGATGTACCTGCCGGAGATATTGGCGTTGGAACAAGAGAGATAGGATTTTTATACGGACAATACAAGAGATTAAAGAATGAATTCACCGGTGTGCTTACAGGAAAAGGATTGAACTGGGGCGGTTCATTAGTACGCCCGGAAGCAACAGGATTCGGATGCGTCTACTTTGCTGAGGAAATGCTGAAGACAAGAAAAACTTCCTTCGATGGAAAAACTGTTGCTGTGTCAGGTTTTGGAAATGTTTCGTGGGGTGCTGTTCAGAAAGTTAACGAGCTTGGAGGAAAAGTTGTTACACTCTCCGGGCCGGATGGTTACATTTATGATCCCGATGGTGTGAAGGGAGAAAAAGTTGATTATATGCTCAAGCTGCGTTCAAGCAACAAAGACATTGTTGAAGATTACGCAAAAGAGTACAAGGTGAAATTCTTCCCTGGCAAAAAACCATGGGAGGTAAAAGCAGATGTTGCTCTCCCTTGTGCTACTCAAAATGAAATTTTTGAAGCAGATGCAAAAGAATTATTAAAGAACGGATGCTTCTGTGTTTGTGAAGGTGCAAATATGCCGACAACAATTGAAGCCTATAATATATTCAGGGATGCAAAAATTCTTTATGCACCGGGTAAAGCTTCCAATGCAGGTGGTGTAGCTACATCAGGATTAGAAATGTCGCAGAACAGTATGCGTCTGCCATGGTCCAGAGAAGAAGTTGATAAACGTTTACACGAAATTATGGTAAGAATTCATGATACCTGTGTAACAACTGCTGAAAGATTTGGAACACCGGGCAACTACGTTAACGGTGCAAACATCGCCGGCTTCTTAAAAGTTGCCGATGCGATGATTGATCAAGGGCTTGTTTAATTTATAATTAACAATGTAAAATGTATAATTGAGGCGATTCGTTGAATCGCCTTTTTGTTTTAAAATGAATTATGCATTCATCATTCTCAATTATACATTATTAACTCCTTTTTCTATATTAGGCAGTAGAAAAAAACAAACCATAAAATTACTCTCTTAAAATGGATAAAGAATTTTCAATAAAAGAAATCAAGCTGGAAAATGTTTTCCATGCCAGGCTTAAAAAATTCCAGAAGCTTATGCGTTTCAAAATACAAGAGATACTTCTTGTATCAAGCATTTATGATTATTATCTCTTTGAAGAGGACGGGAGATTATATGAACTCATAAGAAGTGAATATCAAAATCTTAACCTGAGCCAGGCACCTGAAATAACCCATGTTACGACCGGCGAAGAAGCTATTGAATTGCTTAAAGGTGAACACAATTTTGATTTAATTATAACCACTTTGCATATCGAGGACACGCACGTAGTTAAATTTGCTAATCAAGTTAAAGCTATGGGAATAGAATTGCCTATCATATTGCTTGCGTATGACAACAAAGAAAGAAAAGAGCTTACTACACATTATGACACTTCAGTGTTTGAGAGAATTTTTATCTGGAACGGCGACTATCATCTTCTCATAGGAATTATAAAATATATCGAAGACAAGATGAATGTTGTAGAAGATACTCAGAATATCGGCGTTCAGGTAATTATTTTAGTGGAAGATAACGTTAAGTTTTACTCGTCTTACCTTCCTCTTGTTTACACAGAAATTTTCAACCAGTCACAGCGACTTATACAGGAAGGAATAAATATCACTCACAAGTTTTTAAGAATGAGAGCAAGACCAAAGATTCTTCTCTGCACAACTTACGAGGAAGCCTGGCGCTATTTTGAAATGTATGAGGAAAATGTTCTTGGGATTATCACCGATAATAACTTCAGACATTATGGCGTTCGTGACCTGGAAGCAGGCTTGAAATTTGCATCTGCAGTTAAGGAAAGACACAAAGACATTCCAATACTGATTCAAACAAGTGATAAAGACCTTGAAGAAAAAGTTAAAAAAATTGGTGCTTCTTTCCTCTTTAAAAATTCTCCACGACTCTTACACGACCTTCGCGAGTTTATGCTTGATCATTTTGGCTTTGGTGATTTTATTTTTGAATTAAGAGACGGAACTGCAGTTGGTCGTGCTGCCAATTTAAGAGAACTTGCCGATCAGATTACAAAAATACCGGAAGAAAGTCTTCTTCATCATGCAGAAGGAAATCACTTTTCAAGATGGCTAAAGGCAAGAACAGAATTTTATCTTGCTCATCAACTCCGACCCAGGAAAGTAACAGATTTTAAATCGCCTGAACACTTGAGAAAAGATCTCATCAATTCTATCCACAGTTATCTTGAAGAAAGAGCTAAAGGAGTTATTTCCGATTTCAGAAAAGAAAATTTTGATCCCAAGAACAGTTTTGCCAGAATCGGCGGCGGATCTCTCGGCGGTAAAGCACGTGGACTTGGTTTTATTAATACGTTGATCGCCAACTATAACATCAAGTATATATTTAAAGGTGTTGAGATTTCTGTTCCATCTGCTGTGGTTATAGGTACTGAAGTTTTCGATCTTTTTATGAATGAAAACAATCTTGAAAGCTTTGCCTTTAATGAAACCAACGATATAAAAATCACTCAAAAATTTATTGAGGCATTTCACTTTCCAAAAGAAATAAAACAAAAGCTGTATGACTTTCTGGAAATAATAAAAGAACCGCTTGCAGTAAGATCTTCAAGTTTGCTTGAGGATGCGCAGTTCCAGCCGTTCGCCGGAGTGTATCAGACTTATATGCTGCCGAATAGTAATCCCGATATTAATGTAAGGCTGGATGAACTGCTTCAGACAATTAAAGCAGTTTATGCTTCAACATATCATCAAAAAGCAAAAGACTACATGAAAGCTACTGCTTATCGTTTGGAAGAAGAGAAGATGGCGGTGATTGTACAGAAATTAGTCGGCTCGGACCACAAAGGAAAGTTTTATCCTGATTTTGCCGGAGTAGGAAAATCTTTCAACTTCTATCCTGTTCCACCTCAAAAATCCGATGATGGAATTGCACTGGTTGCGCTTGGTCTTGGTAAAACTGTGGTTGAAGGTGGAAACACAGTTAGATTCTGCCCGCGTTTTCCGAAGCATCTTCTTCAGTTCTTCTCAACCAAAGAAACTCTTATGCATGCACAGCAGGATTTTTTCGCTCTCGATTTAAACGGCAAGCTTGATCATCATCCCGAATCAACAAAAGATCCTTTAGTTAAGAGATATGATCTGTTAGAGTCAGAAGCTGACGGCACTTTGTATACAGTTGGTTCAACATATTCTCCCGAGGATGAAGCTGTTTACGATGGAATTTCACGCGAAGGAATTAGGGTTGTTACCTTTTCACCGATTTTAAAACACAAAATGTTTCCACTTCCTGAAATACTTAATATGCTTTTAGGTTTAGGAACGTGGGGAATGGGCTCACCCGTTGAAATTGAATTTGCGGTTAACCTGAGTGTTCCGTCGGATAAACCAAAAGAATTTGCTATGCTTCAAATGCGACCGCTTGTCATCAGCAGAGAACTGGATGAGTTAAAAGTTGATTTTACACCGGCAGAGCTTATTTGTCAGAGCAGTCAGGTGCTCGGTAATGGCGCTTCGGATGGTATTTATGATTTAGTAATAGTAGATAACAACAAATTTGACAGGGGTAAAAGTAAAGCTGTAGCTTTGGAAATCGCGAAGCTCAATTCAAAATTACTGAATGAAAAGAAACCCTATGTCCTAATCGGAATAGGAAGATGGGGCTCACTCGATCCATGGCTTGGAATTCCGGTAACTTGGGATCAAATATCAGGCGCTGCTGCAATTGTTGAATCTGGTTTTAAAGATTTTGAAGTTGAGCCATCTCAAGGATCTCATTTCTTCCAGAATATTACTTCCTTCCGTGTTGGCTATTTTACAGTTGATGCTGCACACCAAATAGGATTTATAGACTGGGATTGGCTTTTAGCGCAGCCCGCAATTCAGGAGTTAGAGTTTGCCAGACATTTGCAATTTAAGAATCCGCTTTCTGTTAGAATTAATGGACATAAAAATATCGGGATAATTATGAAACCAGGCTTATCATAAAAATGGACGACCTTCTTCTAAAAAAAGAATTATTAAACATTGACCTGCTGTTCGGACAGCTCTGGGAAATTTCTGTTGATGGGATGAGATTAATTGATGAAGATGGCAATATATTATTAGTAAACGATGCCTTCTGTAAAATATTTCAGATGGAGAGGGAAGAAGTGCTGGGTAAACCATTTTCAATTGTTTATGCTGATGATGAGCATGAAAAAGCTTTGAAAGCTTATCAGCGGGATATTAGAAAAAATGAACTGAAGACATTATTTGAGCGTGAGAACACCTTGTGGAATGGAAAAAAATCCTGGCTCGAATTCTCAAACTCTTTTCTTACTCTGCCCGACGACAGCAAGTTGACTCTCAGCATAATAAAAGATATTTCAAAGAGGAAAAAATCGGAATTAGAGTTGCGCGAGAGTGAGTCTAAATTCAAAATGCTTTTTAATAATGCAAACGATGCTGTATTTGTTACTCAGTTTTCAAATGAAAAATCTTATGGTGATTTCATCGAGGTTAATGAAGTTGCCTGCAGAAGATTAGGTTATACAAAGGAAGAATTTCTGCAGCTAAGCCCTTCGGCGATTGTTTCTCAAAAAAGTATCATCGAGTTCAATTTAAAGACTGAACAGTTGCTGAAAGACGGCCACGTTATTTATGATATTGTCCATCGTGCAAAAGACAGGAAATTAATCCCGGTCGAAGTAAACTCTCACTTATTTATTTATAATGACAAACCAACAGTTCTTTCCATCGCAAGGGATATTACCGAACGCAAGCAGGCAGAAGAAAAACTGAAACGTACAAGTAAACTTCTCAGGGAACTGGCTACACATCTGCAGTCAATCCGTGAAGAAGAAAGAACTATGATTGCACAGGAAATTCACGATGAACTTGGGCAGGTTCTTACGGCACTAAAAATTCAGGTTTCTCTCCTTGCAAACAAGCTGGACAAAAATCAGCAGCCGCTTAAGGAAAAAATTAATTCGCTGTCAGATATGATCGATGCTTCTGTTGAATCAGTACAAAAAATTTCGTCGAAACTGAGACCCGGAATACTCGATGAACTTGGACTGATTGCCGCGATTGAATGGCAGACGGAAGAGTTTGAGAAAATGACGAATATTAAATGCTCGCTTGTTCTTCCGGGAGAAGAATTGCTTCTTGAAAAAAGTAAATCAACTGCAATATTCAGAATATTCCAGGAAGCTTTGACGAACATAGCACGTCATGCAAAGGCTACACAAGCATCGATATCATTATTGCAGCATCAATCTATTATTTATCTTGAAATTCAGGATAATGGCAGAGGTATTACACCAGAACAGGAAAAAGATTTCAACTCCCTCGGAATTCACGGAATGAAAGAGAGAGCTATGGTTTTCAATGGGCAGGTTTATGTTGAAGGAATAACAGGCAAAGGAACTATTGTTAAAGTCGAAATCCCGATTGATTAATTAAAAATGTCTTCTGAAAAAATAAAAATACTAATAGCCGATGATCACGCGATAGTTCGTGAGGGATTGAAGCAAATCGTTGCTGAAGAAAAAGATATTGTTGTTTCCGGAGAAGCAGAGAACTCGGAAAAATTGATGGAGCTTCTTCAGAAGGGAAAATGGAATCTCATCGTTCTTGACATAAATATGCCGGGTAAAAGCGGGCTTGAAGCATTAAAGGATATCAAACTTCTTTATCCGGATCTACCCGTTTTGATTTTAAGTATGTTCAGCGAAGATCAATATGGAATGCGTGCGATCAAGGCAGGTGCATCGGGTTATTTGAAAAAAGTTAGTGCACCAACTGAGCTTGTAACTGCCATACGAAAAATTGTAGCAGGCGGCAAATATATTAATCCTGTTCTCGCAGAAAAGCTTGCCGATAAATTTGGTGAGACTGAGAAAGAACTTCCGCACGATAAATTATCTGACAGAGAATACCAGATAATGTGCAATATCGCACTTGGTAAATCTGCCGAAGAAATTGCTCAGGATTTGTCAATCAGCATTAATACTGTTTATACCTACCGGAACAGGATATTGGAAAAAATGTCAATTAAGTCCAATGTTGAGTTAACTCAATATGTACTTCGAAACAAACTGGTGGAAATATAAATCCTTGCTGAACAGAAATTATTTTGTAACAATTTCTGTTACATAACTTTCACAGATTCTATTCTTTCCGATCGAGCCTTAATCAATTAGTTTCAAATCAAAGATTATTCAAGATAATCCCAAAACTAATTTTTCTCACAATATTTCCGGAGGTAAAATGTCCGAATATGTAAAAGACTTAATGGCTGAAGTAAAAGCAAAACATCCTGCCCAGCCAGAATTTCACCAGGCAGTACAGGAAGTAGCAGAATCGCTCGCTCTTGTTCTTGAAAGACATCCTGAATATCGATCAGCAAAAATTCTCGAAAGAATAATTGAACCCGAAAGAGTAATTATTTTCAGAGTCCCCTGGGTTGATGAACAAGGTGAAGTTCATATCAACATCGGTTACCGAATTGAGATGAACAGTGCAATCGGTCCATACAAAGGTGGATTGAGATTTCATCCATCTGTCAATCTCGGCATTCTCAAATTTTTAGCTTTTGAACAAGTATTCAAAAACAGCTTAACATCATTACCGATGGGTGGTGGTAAAGGAGGTTCAGATTTCGATCCAAAAGGAAAAAGTGATTTGAAAATAATGAGATTCTGCCAGGCATTTATGAGTGAACTGTTCAGGCATATCGGTCCAAATACTGATGTTCCGGCAGGTGATATTGGTGTCGGTGGAAGAGAAATTGGTTATCTCTTTGGACAATATAAAAAATTGAGAAACGAATTCACCGGCGTTCTCACAGGAAAAGGATTAAACTGGGGCGGATCATTAATTCGACCTGAGGCTACCGGTTACGGTGCGGTATATTTTGCTGCAGAAATGCTCGGAACAAAGAAACAGACTTTAGAAGGAAAAACATGTCTTGTATCAGGAAGCGGAAATGTTGCTCAATATACAGTAGAGAAACTTCTGCAGCTTGGTGCAAAACCAGTTACCCTTTCCGATTCAAACGGATATATCTATGATGAAGCAGGAATAAACATGGAAAAACTTTCTTACATAATGGAATTAAAAAATGTAAGAAGAGGCAGAATCAAAGAATACACTGACAAATACAAAAGTGCAGTTTACACTCCGCTCGATATGAATATGGAATTCAATCCGCTCTGGAATCATAAAGCACATTGTGCATTCCCGAGTGCAACACAGAATGAAATCAATGCAAAGGATGCACAGAACCTTGTGAAGAATGGTGTTTA
>JALONF010000070.1 GCA_025455085.1 Ignavibacteriaceae bacterium | reverse complement strand
CTCGTCTGCAGACTGTTCTGCAAATATGAAGTAAAGCAGAACTTTTTGAGCCGCCGGGAAGAATAAAATTACGAAGTTCATCAAGCTGTGCATCGTATTCATCAATCATTAATTCAATTTCTTTATAAAATGATTGAGGTGTTCTCTGAATATTTAGCCTTAAATTTTTTTCAGTTTCGGGAGTAGCCAAATCTGATCCGATTGTGAAAAGATAATTTTGAATCTTCGATAAATTCTCTATTACGCTTTTGTCTTTAGTCTCAGTAATAGTATAACCAATAAAAGAATTCAATTCATCAATGGTTCCATAAGCTGCAATGCGGAGAGAATCTTTGCTGACGCGCTCACCGCCAAATAATCCGGTTTCTCCCTTGTCACCGGTTTTAGTGTAAATTTTCATTTTACAAAAGGTAGTGGATGTACTTCTGATTTAATTATTTTATTATCAGATAGTTTAACTGAGATTTGAGTTCCTTGAGTAAGATATGAGTTGCGAATATATGCTAAACCAATCGGAGCTTTAAGCTTGTGCGAAATAACATAAGAAGTAAGTTTGCCAACCTCTTCCCCATTATCTTCAAGAACAATATGTCCGTTATTAAATATCAGAGGATCGCTGAATTTCAAACCAACAAGTTTCTTTTGAACTTTATTGTAAGTCTGTAATCTTGCGATAACTTCCTGACCAATGTAACAACCTTTTTTGAAATCAATGATATCCTCTAAACCAGTCTCCAGCGGATTGTATTCATCATTCATTTCATTCGGTGCAATCGGGAGACCTTGCTCAACTCTAAAAATACTATAAGCTTCTTCTCCAACCATATTAAAATTAAAAACTCCTTTGTGCTCTTTCATGTAAACAATCAGACGCTTTGAATTTTCAAAATCTGCAAGGAACCAGAATTTGTTTTTACCTCTCTCACCAGAAAGTTTTATCATGAAGAAAAGAATATTCTCGGTGTGAATAATTTTAAATGAATTTGGTTGCATCTCGTTAACCATATTGCCGCAAACTAATGTAGCAAATGACTCAGCTTGCGGACCGCTTAATTCAAGGAGATTATACTTTGTGTTTGCATCATTGACTTCCACATCATCGCTGATGGCATATTTCCTGATCCAGCCCATCACTTTCAACTTACTTTCTCTGTCGCATACAAGTATTTGATAGTTCTCAAAATTCATCAACGTAGCTAAACCGATGAGTCTGCCTTTTTCAGAAGTAAAAATTGTTTTCTTTACTCCTTCTTTTGGCAGCTCTTTTATACTGTTCGTTCCAATCCTGTGAATTAAATCTAACGCATCTTTCCCTTTAAGCTCAATCAGACCCTGATGAGAAATGTTTCTCAGTGCAACTCCATTGTAAATTGAATCGAGCTCCTCTGCCAGATTTGAATATCCATTAATAACTTTATACCCATCCACCGGGAAAGATGTAAATCCCATCGATTCGAGGTAATCAATTAATTGTACATTTTTTTCGTCAGTAACAAGCATTTATTTTGAATTGAATAGCATTTAAAAGGTTCATATATATTTCAAAATTTGTGCTACAAATATACAGTAATGAAAATCAATAAAAAGCTTCAATAGAAGTTAAATTTTGATTATTATAAGGAAAATTTGCCAATGATATGGATAAGTCAATTTTACCTACTCACAAATTTGCAAGGGAAATTAACTCAACGGAATTATTGACAATTGTTAATTACGAAATTGTTAAAGGAAGAATCAAACCATCTGAATCAGATGAGTCTCCACTATTCTAATCAGAAATTTTATCGATCGAACTTATCTTGAAAACTCATCCATAAAGTAAGCAGAGCTCAAGATACCCAAATGAAAATGGTTCAGGTTAAAATGCTCGTTTGGTGAATGAAGATTTTCAGTATTGAGCCCCATGCCCATCAGTACAGGTGAAGCCTTTAATTTCTTGGCAAATGAAACAACAATCGGAATTGATCCGCCTTCGCGCATGAACACAGTCTTCTTTCCAAAAACTTTGGCTAACGCTGCTGCCGCGGAAAGGGTTGCTTTATCATCCAGAGAAGTAGCTATAGGATAAGCGCCGTGCAAATCAGAAATTTCGACTTTGACTGTTTTGGGAGCAATTTTATTTATGTATGAACTGAAGAGCTTGCCAATTTTTTTAGGGTCCTGATTAGGAACTAAACGCATGCTAATCTTTGCGGTTGCCTTAGATGGAAGAACAGTCTTAGCCCCTTCACCGGTAAATCCACCAAAAATACCATTGCAATCTAGTGTTGGTCTTGCCCATACTCTTTCCAGAGTTGTGTAACCCTTTTCACCTTTTAATTCTTTAACTTCGAGAGCCTTTGCATACTGTTTTTCAGAGAATGGAAGCCTCTTGAAATTTTCTCTTTCCTTCTTGGTGAGATTGACTACATCTTTATAAAATCCTGGAATTTTTATTTTTCCATTATTGTCCTTCAACTTTGCAATCATCTCAGCAAGAACGTTTATCGGATTATCAACACCGCCGCCAAAAGTACCTGAATGTAAATCCCTGTTCGGTCCTGTTACCACAACTTCCATATAGCAAAGACCTCTAAGCCCGTATGTTAATGTTGGAATGCCGGGTCCATACAAAGAAGTATCGGAAATCAAAACAGAATCACATTTAAGCATTTCCTGATTTTTATTTACAAACTCATCAAGGTTACCGCTACCGATTTCTTCCTCACCTTCAATTATGAATTTTACATTCAGAGGTAGTTTACCAATTGTTTTAAAGTAAGCCTCTACACTTTTGATGTGCATATACATTTGTCCCTTATCATCGGTAGCACCGCGAGCATATATTTTTCCATCTCTTATAGTTGGCTCAAAAGGAGGCGAATCCCAAAGACTGATTGGATCAACCGGTTGAACATCATAATGACCATAAATTAAAACGGTTGGTTTTCCTGGAGCTTTTAACCAGTCAGCATATACAAGCGGATGACCTTTGGTTTCAATTATTTTGACATTTTCCAAACCAGCTTCACGAAGTTTACCGGCAACAAATTCAGCAGCATTGAGCATATCAGATTTGTTTGCTGCTAATGTGCTTATGCTCGGGATTCGTAAAAAGTCTTTTAATTCCTCAACGTATTTTTCTCTGTTTGAGTTTATATAACCAACGACCTTTTCCATTTTTTCACTCCTTATGTTTAATCTATATTAAACTTATGAATAACTGGTACAAAGTTTTTAAAATTATTCACTGTGCTTTCGTCAAGATGATTTAAAATTTCATTTGGTGGTATGAAGAACTTATGCCAGGGGTCGTCAACCAGAAAAAGAAATTTCTCAGAAACAATAGTTATTGATTCTAATGAGCCGACATATTCAAATTGATTGTATTTTGGTACAACCGTTTTAATGTTAAAAATATTTAAATCAGCTATGTTAAAATATTCATCAAAGAGCAATTTAAAAACTTTCCTGTGATTTCTGTCAATGCCCCAAAGGGAAAAATTCTCATCAGAATAAAGTCCACATACAGTTGATATATCAATGTTTTCGGTTGAAATTTCTGTAACGATTTTTAATGAATTCTTATCCGCAATTCTGATTACTGTCTGTCCACTAAAGCTGCCTTCTGAGGTTTGCTCGTTTTCCAATCCTAAATAAAAATAATTTTCATCGGTAGTAAAACCCTCGTAACCAATGTTCGGAAGAAGGTTATCATAAAATATTTCCTGAGGCGTGAACTCAAGCCTGGTCAGCTTGACAACCGAATCCTGAAAAACGTTATCATCCTTGAAATTCAATTTGTAAATACCGTGATATGATAAGTGCTCTTCTCCATTTCCTTCGATGGTTAAATAAACTTCGCCGGTAAAACTGTCATAAAATATCTCTTCAAAATCAAGCTTTGGGAAATCAGCAAGATATAAAAGGACTTCGTAACTAAATTTTATTTCCGAAAAACTGAACAAGGTATCATCCTGAATGAAAAGCCTGTGAATTTTACCAATGTCATCAGCTAAAAGGAATTCAAATGTGCCATCATCTTTCTCTCTTAAGAAAGTCATTCCTGAAGTTTGGTTAGTATGATATACATCATTCTTCAACCATCTTGGATAGTTTTCTGCAGGATGAATCTGAATTCCCGTTGAGTCCTGCCCCTTTGGAAATATCATTAACACTGAAGAAATGATTAGAGATAAAACAATGTTTCGCATCAATAAAAATGAATTTATTATAACTTGTTATTAAATATATCAAACAAAGCAGAATAATGATACATAAACATTATGTTGTTTAACTAAGCCAGCTTAATTATTTTTATTTTGATGATTGCTCACAGATATATACTTAAAGCCCATTTAATACCATTTGTTTTCTCCACGCTAACGCTGATGGGAATATTTCTGCTTCAGTTTATGATGAAATTTGCTGACAGGCTTGTAGGTAAAGGGCTTGATACCTGGCTTCTAATTCAACTGGTTGTTTTTAATCTATCGTGGATGCTGGTGCTTGTTATACCAATGGCAACATTAGTGGCAACGTTGATGGCGTACGGTAATTTTTCTCAAAACAATGAGATAACAATATTAAAATCCTCCGGTGTTAGTCTATACAGAATGATGTCCGGACCCTTCATTGCAAGTATTTTAGTGGCTATTCTTCTTTTCCTATTCAATGACAAAGTCCTTCCGGATGCCAACCACCAGGCAAGACTTCTTATGCAGGATATTTCACAGCAGAAGCCCACACTTTCTCTTGAACCGGGATTTTTTTCTCAGGAAGTTTCTAATTATGCAATACTTGTGAGAGAAATAAATTCCACTACAAATGAATTGAGTGGACTGACAATTTATGATTACACTACTCCTGCAAAAATAAATGTAGTAACTGCGAATAAGGGGAAAATATATTTTACTGCTGATCAGAAAAATCTTGTTATGGATTTATGGCAGGGTGAAATTCACGAATCTGATGTTAAGAATTCCGGTCTTTACAGAAAACTAATATTCGATAAACATAGAATTGTAATGGATGGCTCACAGTTTTCTTTTCATCAATCACAGGGCGGAATAAGAGGTGAAAGAGAACTTGACGTTGATACTATGAGAACAATTGTCAGTAATTTCCGGGCAGAAAGAGAACAACAAATTAATTTTCTTAATACAGAGACTAATAAATTTTTCTTGGCCGACTCATCATTTATTTCAGTTTTTCCAAAGACGGTTGTTGTTCGTGATGACAGGCTTATTTTAGCGAGAGTTCTTG
This sequence comes from Ignavibacteriaceae bacterium, assembly GCA_025455085.1. Taxonomy (GTDB): domain Bacteria; phylum Bacteroidota; class Ignavibacteria; order Ignavibacteriales; family Ignavibacteriaceae; genus IGN2. The sequence goes on along the minus strand of JALONF010000070.1, from coordinate 3,295 downwards.
ATAAAATAAGAACCGCAAAAAATAATATCACATCAAAATCAAGAAGTATTGAATTCACTGACAGGGAAATTGAAAAGTATGAAGTTGAGATTTATAAAAAATACTCGATCCCAGCAGCTTGTATAATTTTTATATTGATAGGCGCTCCGCTCGGAGTTATGGTTAGGAAGGGCGGATTTGGTGTTGCCGCAGGCATCAGCCTGTTTTTCTTTCTTATTTATTGGGCTTTTCTGATTGGAGGAGAGAAACTTGCCGAGCGGGGATTCTTCTCGCCTTTTATCGGAATGTGGGCTGCGAATTTCGTACTTGGTTTCCTCGGAATAATTCTAACCATCAAAACAAATCGGGAAACAGTTACTATTTCATTTAACTTCTTTAAGAAGCTTGTTCCAAAGAGATTCAAGTTACAACAGGAAACAGATGAAAATTATTGACAAGTATTTAATCCAGCAATTCCTGCAGACTGTATTCTTCGGACTACTTGCTTTCATTATGATATTTCTCGTTATTGATGCAATGGAAAACCTTGATGATTTCATTGATCAAAATGTACCATGGATTAATATCCTTCACTACTATGTTGTATTCACTCCAGAAATAATAAAACTCATTACACCTGTTGCTGTACTTTTCGGTGCATTATTCACGGCCGGAAAAGTATCGACACTAAGCGAACTAACAGCTATGAGAGCAAGCGGAGTAAGCCTATACCGTTTTATGGCTCCTTTTGTTGTTACTGCTTTACTCATCAGCATCATCTCTCTTTATTTTGGCGGATATATTGTTCCGATGGCAAACAAAACAAAAATCTATATCGAACAGACTTACCTGAAAAAAGGATTGAGCTTTACCGGGAGTAATATTTATTTCCAGGACAGCAAAACCAGAATCGTCAGCATATCATATTTTGACAGCAACTTGAATTGGGCAAACCGAGTTAGCATCCAGGAATTTAATGAAGCTGACCTGACAGAAATGAGAGGCAGAATTGATGCACAAAAGCTTGAGTATGATTCACTGAGCGGAGTATGGATTGCTAAAGATGGTGTGAAGAGAGTTTTTTCGGATGTAGCTGAAACAGCTGAATATTTTGATAGCCTGAAATTAAATGATCTTCACTTTCAGCCGGTTGATTTAACAAAGAAGCAGCAGAAACCTGCAGAGATGAGCCTGAGTGAACTTTCAGATTTAATTGACTCACAAAAACGAGCTGGAACAAATCCGGTTGTAGCGCAGATAGAATATCACTCACGATTTGCTTTTTCAATGACATGCGTTATAATCGTTCTATTTGGGCTTCCGATTTCTGTCAACAAAAGAAAAAGTGGCCTGGCTGCTCAGGTTGGTATAAATATCCTAATCACGTTTATCTATCTTGTATTTATGAAAGTGAGCCAGGCGTTTGGTAAGAACGGTGCTCTCGATCCGATATTCACTGCGTGGTTTGCAAATATAATTTTTGTTGCTGGTACTTTTATCACTCTGCCGAGGATGAAGTATTAACCGCTGTTAAAGATGTAATACTAACGACTTGCCTGCATAAAGCCGAAGTTTCGTTTCGGCAAAGGCAGGTTGCTGATTTATGATTTTAGATTATTTGCTTCTTAAATTCACAAATCGTTAATCATCAATCTAAAACCTGACGTAAACTTTCTTATAAAAAAGGCGAGTCGTTGACTCGCCCTTAAAATTGCGTTAGCTCTATTTGAGGCTGACCAAAATGTAGCACAGATTAATAATCTGTGTAACAGTAATTGATCGGTGGGCTCTTAATTCACCTTCTCAGGACCTTTTGGAGGAACAAAACCAAAGTGCTGATCCACCGGCATTTCCATTTTAATCTCACCGAATCGCGCTTCAAACTTCTCAATGTTATCTTTCAATGCTTTCATCAGCATCTTTGCGTGCTGAGGTGTGGTTATAATTCTTGACAGCACTTTTGCTTTCGGTACACCGGGTACAATGCGTGTAAAATCAATAATAAATTCAGCCGGCGAGTGTGTGATTATAGCAAGGTTGGAGTATATTCCTTCCGCTTCTTTCTCGCCAAGCTCAATATTTATCTGCTGTCCCTGAGGAGGTTTATTCTGATTCATTTATTTCACTCTATCTTAATTCATCTGCTTTCTTAAATGCATTAGCTGCATCATCCTGCATTCCAAGTACTGAATAAACTTTTCCAAGAAGCTCCCATAACGCAATATTGGTTGAATCCTTTTCAACAACCTTCTCAAGGTATGGTAATGATGCCTGATATTTCTGTTTATAATCTTCGCTTAAAATTCCTTTGGCTTCAGCTTCTTTGTTCATTGCTGTTCCCCAGGTAACGTATGTAACACCAAGATTATAGATCGCATTGTCATATTCAGGGTCAATTTCAATCGCCTTCGAGAAATGAGTCTCGGCTTCCTGATACTCACCCATTTTTAGAAGAACGTAGGCATAATTGTAATGATGAAATTTGTTATCAGGCTCTTTTTCTACTAAAGCTTTTGCTGAACTTGACGCCTCCGCCATTCTGCCGGCACCGATATAAGCATTAAATTTTGCATTCAGCATATCAGAATTTTCAGGATACTTAGTTAAGCCCTCTTCCAAAGTGACAATTGCTTTTTCATAATACTCCATCGCTTTAATACTGTCCGCAGGATTTTTCTCAAACTTAAAATCATTCATAAGATTATCGCCAAGTGCACGATAAAGGTCACCCAGATACTGATAACCTTCTTCAGCTTGCTCGAGTTCAATAATTTTCTGAAGCGGCATAATAGATTCTTCATTTCGTCCGGTAGTCAGATAAACGAATGCAAGACTCCTATATGTATCGCTGGAGTCCGGTTCGAGTACAATTGCTTTTTTATAAGCTTCAATCGACATATCATAATACATTTTAGAGCTATCTTCATCAGTTGTTTTATTGCCCCGCTGGTATAGATTTACTCCTTTATTATAGTTATTCCCCCACTGATAGGCTCTGTATTCTTCAATTTGTTTTGCAAACTTATTACTAATTGCCAGTGAATTATCAAATGCCTCGATCATTTTATCTACATTTTCAAGTTCACTGTAAACAGTACCCAGCAGATAGTATCCTTCGTCACTCTTGGGATTTTTTGATACTTCTGTATTCAAGGTTTCGACAGCTTTATCCCAGTTCTTCTGCTGAATATAAAGTTTAGCACTGGTTAGTTCTGTTGAGGCACACTGGAATCCAAGGAACATCATTCCTAATAATAACATTCCGAAAACAAATAGTTTGGAATTTTTCATATTAACTCCATTCTTATGGATGATT
>JALONF010000407.1 GCA_025455085.1 Ignavibacteriaceae bacterium | reverse complement strand
TAACTGCTTTTCAATATAATGATCGTAATCAATATCTGTGTGTTTTAATTCAACTGGAACAGGACCACGTTTTGTTATAACATAGTAAACTGTACCGCTCCGGCTACGGCTTGGCGCTTCGCCGAGACGAGTGGTTTCCGGCAGCATTCGTGCGGCTTTGACATGCTGGGGAATATTCTTAGTGTATTCTTCAACATCCTTTCTTAATCTTTTTCTGTAAACAAGTTTATCATCATACTCACCAGCCTTAACTTTTTTAACTATTTCTCTTAACCAGTTTTCTATTTCATCGTTGTTAAAGATTCTGGTGTAAAGCTCTGCCTGGAATTCTTTTGCAAGTCTTGTCCAGTCCGAACGCACAACTTCCATTCCAACGAACTCAATTATTTCTTTGTTGTCTTCAACGAGCAATCCAGCATATCTTTTCTTTGCACCTGTCTCACTTCCTCTTGCAGGGGTCAGAATGAACTTCCTGTAATATTTTTCAAATTCTATTTCTAGATATGACTTCAAACCGTACTCATTCTGAATTATTTCAAACCAATATTTATTCAGAGCATCTGCAATTCTTTTTCCGTTATCTTCAGCATTTTCGCCCTCACCTTCTTTCAATTTAAGGAAGAGCGAATCAGTGTCACCATAAATCACATCATATCCTTGTTCTGCAAGGAAATCCTTACTGCCCATCAAAAGCTTTTGTCCGGTGCCGGTTATTGCAGTGGGCAGATTTGGATGATAGAACCTGCATCCGAAAGAACCCATTACTCCATAAAAACTGTTCATCAAAATTTTTATTGCCTGTGAAAGCTGCTTATCATTTTTCTTTTTCGCGAGGTTACGCTGCCCGATAAGCTGATCAATAAACTCCGGCAGAAAATGTTGCGTAGAAGAAAATTTAAATCCGTTTAGTGTTTCGATGGTATCAATTTCAGATTTCAGATTTGAGTACGGATCAATCTTAAAAGTTTGAATGATTGATGGATACAAACTTTTGAAATCAAGCACAATCACATCATCATAAATTCCTGGCACAGGATCCATAACATAACCACCCGCTGCGTGCTCAGAAGTTTCAAGATCCTTTACATTTGGTGCAACATAGCCAACTCGATGAAGCTTTGGCAAAAAGAAATGATCAAATGCAGCAGTCATCATTCCCAGTTCATCCATCAGCAGACCGGATAGTTGTGAGCGACGGATAGAAAGTTCAATCAGTCCGGCTTTCTTAAAAATATTTGTGACAAGGACTGCATCATTTAAATTGTATTCGGCAAGAGCTGCTTTATCTTCAGCAAACAGTCTTTCAATTTCTTCAACTTTGTCTTTATCGGCGGTGATAGTTTTTCCCTCTGCCAATAATTCTTGGGCAACAGTTTCAAGCCGGTAATCTTCAAAAGTAAAAAATGAAGTTCTCAGAGCTTGCGGTCCATCAACTATTATTCTTCCTGTGACGGAAGCGAAATAACCTCGCGGCTTTCGCTGACGTAGTGAAACTCTTCCATCGGCACGGGCGATGTCAAATGATAGATTCAATTCTCTGCATTTGTTTTCAAGGAACATCAGATCGAAACCGATTACATGCCATCCTATAACCACATCAGGATCTTTATCCTCAAACCATTTTAGAAAACTCAGGAGGAGTTCTTTTTCATCAGGGCAAACGGTAATATGATTTGCAAGTTTCTCCTTCTTGTCGGAAACAATAAACACTTTCTTTTCATCTTCTTTACCTGAAAGATGAACTGCGATAGAGTATAGCTGATTATTCTGACCAGTCTCTATATCGATTGAAGCAATCAATAATTTAGGTGTAAACTCATATGGTTCAATTTTCGGGTTTGTGAATGAGGCTAATTTATTTTTCTGATAACAAACGCCCTCAATCTTTACCTGTGCATTAATAAATCTTTCCATTAAAAATCTTCTTGCGGGGTCAACATCTGACTCGAATGTGGGAATGCCCATTTTCTCCAACTCTTCCGCGGCTGTTCTGAAATCTCTTTGAGTGTTGAAGTATAATGCATCTACTTCTTTACCATCAAAGTTTTTAAGCTCAACTTCTTTTCTGTTATAAGGAATTGACAAATTGGAGATAATAGATTTGCGCTCTATAAAAAATACTGGAGTGTTTGGAAAAATTAATTCGACCGTACCAAGTTTATCTGAAGTTCCAACAAACTTCAGAACATTCTTACCCCTGATATCCTGCCATTCACCTGTGAGAATAAATAATTCTGCAGATTGCTTAAGTGAGCCGGACATCAATAATCCTCTGCTATTTTCTTAAACAAGGACTGTAATGATTTCGTAACCTTACCAGGTTTGCCTTGATTTATTATCCAATAATCAATTGAAGTTACAGGTGTGATTTCTTTTGTTGTGCTTGTAATAAAAAATTCGTCAAAGCTTTTCAGATCATCTTTGTAAATAAATTCTTCACGATAGTCTATTTTGAATTTAAAAAATTCGTCAAAGCTTTTCAGATCATCTTTGTAAATAAATTCTTCACGATAGTCTATTTTGAATTTGTCACAAAACTCCAGCACTACTTTTCTGGTAATGCCTTCGAGAATTAATCTTGACTTTGGAGCGGTGTAAAGAGTTTCGTCTTTAACTGCGAAGAAATTGGTATGCGTGCCCTCAGTGATTTGTCCATCCCTTACCAAAATTGCTTCAGCAGCATTTTCGTCTGACGCTTTTTGACTTGCAAGCACTATCGGCAGAAGAGAAATAGATTTGATATCACATCTAAGCCAGCGTACATCTTC
>JALONF010000406.1 GCA_025455085.1 Ignavibacteriaceae bacterium | reverse complement strand
AACCTTGAAGGTTAATGGCATAATAGATAACTAAATAATTATTTATCAATCCATAAATAGGAGGTTATTATGCGATCTAATTTCTTCAAATTGTTCTTGCTCATCACTTTTTTGTTTTTGAGCAGTAGTGACTTACTTGCCCAGTACAACTGGACACGGTATCCCAATAATCCAATTATGTCTGGAAGTGGTGCGGGAACCTGGGATAAACACGTATTCTTACCAAGTGTTGTATTTAATTCAGACTTGAACCGATACGAAATGTGGTACAATGGATCTTACGGACCGGAAGTTTCCTGGCGTCCTTATAAGGTAGGTTTTGCTTGGTCACCGGACGGCATCAACTGGACAAAATATTCCGGCAATCCTGTCCTGGCTCCTGATGCAGGAACCTGGGATGAAGAAAGTGTAGAAATGGGCAACGTAATTAAGGATGGCGGAATATATAAGATGTGGTATTGTGGAAAGGCTAATAATACCTGGCAGCTTGGATATGCAACATCGCCGGACGGAATCACCTGGACAAAGTATGCCGGCAATCCGGTACTTTCAGCAGGAACTGATGGTTGGGAAGCTGGTGGTGTTCTCTGGTGCTGTGTCTTGCCAGAGGCTGGCGGCTATACAATGTATTACACCGGCACTAATACATCAGAAACTTACTACAGGATTGGTCGTGCAACTTCACCTGATGGTATAAATTGGCAAAGAGATGTGGCTCATAATCCTGTTATATCTGTTGGTTCGGCAAATCAATGGGATGATAGAGCCGCCTGTGCACCTCAATGTACATTTTATAATAATAAGTACTATCTTGTTTATACAGGATGGGCCGCTAATTTATATGGAAATAAAATTGGACTGGCAACTTCACCGGATGGAATTACATGGACAAAGTATGCAAATAATCCGGCATTAAATTTAGGTGCATCTGGCAGCTGGGATGGTAACTATGTAGAAGGCGGGACGATAATGTTTGTTCAGGACAAATTTTGGATGTGGTATGATGGCAGCAGAGATGATACAGCAGTCAATCTTTGGAGAATCGGGCTGGCTACAGCACCAGTCACAGACCCGCTAATTGCAGGAACATACATAATAGGTTCCGGCGGAGACTTCCCAACAATTCCGTCAGCATTTACTAAATTGAAGAACGATGGTATTAATGGTGCTGTAACATTCGAGTTGATTAATGATTCCTATACTGCACCTGCAGACAGTTTCGGTTTTAAATTGATAGGACCCATCGCCGGTACCGGTCCAACTAACAGAATTACAATCAAACCTGCCGCAGATAAAAATGTTACGATCAAGGGAAGTGGAATGAATGTCCTCTACTTCTCAAATACAAGTTATCTGACTCTTGACGGTGTGGATATTTCCGGCTCAACTTCACTTACCATTCACTCACTTCATAGTACGCAATACCAGTGGAAGAACGGTGTGTTTCTCAGGAACAACTCTGATAACAATATAATTAAGTATCTCACTTTTATTCAAGATGATTATGACCTACCAACATATGGCATTCTAACCTGGACAGAATCAGGTTCAGCTACTGCAGACAATAATCAAATATTATACAACTTTATAAAAAGCTCGGGAGTTGGAATTTGTATATCAGGTAAGGATCAAGCCACACTGGCTATAAATAATATGGTAAAAGGAAACACAGTTGGTTCTGAAAACGATAGCTTGATTACCTGGGGAATATATGCTCTCTGGCTTCAAAATTCTTTTATTCAGGATAATGTAGTACAGAATATGCGATTCAATTTTGATTACCAGAATCTGCAGCTAGCTCTGGGCATTAATGCGTCCGCTTGCATCGGAACCACTATCCGGAATAACGTAGTTCATAATATTAATTCGAGTGGATATCGCGGTAGTAGTGGGATTTTATTGTCATCCGATGGGAACGGTTACGCAGGAAATATCAATCAAGTTTACAATAATATGGTTTATAATATTCAAAGCAGCTCAACACATTTTAACGGCAGGATAGCAGGAATACAATTATATGATCAAGACAATCCTAAAATTTATTACAACTCAGTTTATTTGAGCGGGATCGGCAATAATGCTAATCCTCTTGGATCAGCAGCGTTATATATTTTTAATACTGTTTTTAACGCTGATGTGCGCAATAACATTTTAGTAAATACAAGAGATGAGGCGCCGTATTGTGCCACTTCAATTTATTCTTACTCATTATACAACTTCACCTCGGATTATAATGATTTGTTTTATTCACATGGACAAAATAGTTGTCTCGTAAGAGCAGCAGGCGTCGATTACCACACACTTGCAGAATGGCAGGCAAAACAAAAGGATATGCATAGTTATGATGAAATGCCGCACTTTGTATCTCGAATCACGAGGAACTCCAATTGCAGGAATTAGCTTTGATTTTGATTGGGACTCCAGAAAACCATTAACCCCTGACATTGGTGCAGATGAATTTAATGGAATAGTCGGAGTCGAAGATGAAGGAACAATTCCAACAGAATTTGCACTAGAGCAAAACTATCCGAATCCATTTAACCCAAGCACAACTTTTAGATACTCAGTTCCAACACAATCAAAAGTTGTGATAAAAGTATTTGACGTACTTGGAAATGAAATTGCAACACTGATGGATGAAGAAAAATCTGTTGGAACTTATGAGCTAACTTGGAATGCAGCAAATCTTTCGAGTGGAATATATTTCTACCAACTGAAAGCAAGTGACTATGTGCAGACACGAAAAATGATTTTGTTGAAATAAAATTTGAACCCCTCCTTCATCCTCCCCTTTAGCAAAGGGGAGGAACGAGGTGGGGCTTAATAAATTGTTCTCTAATTAATTATTTAACAACCATAAATAGGAGTTTCTATGAAGCATTTTGTTTTATTCTTTTTTTTATCTCTGTTTGCTAGTTTTTTTTACTTTGGGTGTTCAACAACGGGGGGTTTAATCCCCCTACCAACAGATGTAATTCCCATCCATCTTAGCACAGAGTATAATAATTATATAAACCCTTCGGACTTAGGGTTAAGGGTTAATTCTAAGTATGCTTTCGTGTCTGAAGATGGAAAAGATTATGCCGTAATAATAAGAAATGCATCCCAGATGATTGATGAAGTGGAAAAAGATTATAAAGTAAGAGTTAACGATAGTACTCAACCAACATATTTTACCGTAAAAAATGTTGATATATCAGAATTTGTAATTGAGATATATTGTTTAACAGAAGATAACTGGCCGGATGCACCGCCAAGAATAATTATTGTATCTCAGTAATTCGCTATAATAGAATTAAATTCTTTCTTCAGATTGCCCCGTTAATCTCTTAGCGGGGCTTCGTTTTATCTAGCTACATCATCAAAATTAAGATATCCATGAGGCTCACTCTTCTAATAAAAAATCCTTTCAAAACGGAGCAAAATCAAAGCTTGCAACATCAGTGCAAGCACTTGCAACATAGTTTCAAGCGATTGT
>JALONF010000405.1 GCA_025455085.1 Ignavibacteriaceae bacterium | reverse complement strand
GCTTTTTTCTGTCTTCAGAAATAAGATAATCAATTTCACCTTCAACGTATTTCTTTATTGAAGGATGAATATCCGTTGTAAGGAATTTTTCAATGGTTATGAATGATCCCAGTTCTTTTACTTTGTTCAAAGTAAAATCACTAATAAATTTTATTTCATTTTCAAACATATATTTCTCTTCTTGTTTGATTTAGTGGCTAAAAATATAAAAAAATCCCGATTAAAGTTAATCGGGATTAGAATTAAGTAAAATAGCTTAATTATTGTACTAAACTTCAACTTCTTTGGATATAATCTTGGCTACCATAAAATCGCGATTCATTCTTGCAATATTGGTAACAGAAATTCCTTTAGGACATTCAGCCTCACAAGCATAAGTGTTGGTACAGCTGCCAAAACCAAGTTCATCCATCACTTTTACCATCCTTTCAACTCTTCGGTAGCGCTCGGGCTGGCCTTGAGGTAAAAGTGCATACTGAGATACTTTTGCGGAAACAAATAGCATTGCCGAAGCATTTTTACAAGAAGCAACACAAGCCCCGCAACCGATACAGGCTGCAGCATCCATTGCTAAACTGGAAACCTCTTTTTTAATTGGAATTGCATTTCCATCTGGAACGCCGCCAGTATTTATCGAAACATATCCGCCAGCCTGTAAAATTTTATCAAATCCAGAACGATCAACCATTAAATCTTTAATTACCGGAAAAGCTTTTGCTCTGAATGGTTCAACCCAGATTGTTTCACCATCTTTAAAGTTACGCATATGTAACTGGCAGGTTGCAATTTTGGGTAATGGACCGTGAGCGTGACCATTTATAACTAAACCGCAGGTTCCGCAGATTCCTTCACGGCAATCACTTTCAAAATGGATAGCTTCTTCTCCTTTTAACTCGAGAGTATTATTTAACTCATCAAGCATTTCAAGAAAGGATGCATCAGGAGAAACCTGAACTTTGTACTCAGCAAAACTTCCGACAGATTTTGAATTCTTCTGTCTCCAGATATTAAGCGTTAAATTTAATTTTTTTGCTTCCATTATTTGTAACTCCTAATTGCCTGTTTTACATACTCATATTTCAGTTCTTCTTTATGAAGATTCCATTTATTCTCACCAGCAAATTCCCACGCAGCAACGTAAGAATAATTTTCATCATCACGTTTGGCTTCACCATCTTCAAACTGATATTCTTCACGGAAATGTCCGCCGCAGGATTCATTGCGATCAAGAGCATCGAGTGCCATCAATTCACCTAGTTCAAAATAATCAACTAATCTTCCTGCACGTTCTAATGTTTGGTTAACATCATCACCACTTCCGGGAATTGTAACATTTTTCCAGAACTCTTCTTTTACCTCTCTGATCTGTTCAATGGTCTTTTTCAAACCTGCTAAATTTCGTCCCATACCTACATTATCCCACATGATTCTGCCAAGCTGTTTGTGAAGATCATCAACGGTTCTTTTTCCTTTTATAGAAAGAAGTTTGTTGGTTAAATCTTTTACTTCCTTTGCAACTTTTTCAAATTCAGGATGATCGGTTTTTACAAAAGACGGTTTATCTCCGGCAAGGTAATTACCCATTGTGTAAGGAATAACAAAATATCCATCAGCTAAACCTTGCATAAGTGCAGATGCACCCAAACGATTTGCACCGTGATCTGAGAAGTTAGCTTCTCCAAGTACGAATAATCCAGGAACATTGCTCATCAAGTTGTAATCAACCCATAACCCGCCCATAGTATAATGCGGTGCCGGATAAATCATCATAGGAGTTTTATATGGATTTTCACCGGTGATAGTTTCATAAATTTCAAACAAGTTTCCGTATCGTTCCTCGATAACTTTTTGACCAAGACGATTTATTGCATCTTTAAAATCAAGATACACTGCATCACCGCCTTTTACACCTCTTCCTTCATCACAAACCTCTTTAGCAGCACGTGATGAAATATCTCTTGGTGCAAGATTTCCGAATGAAGGATATTTCCTTTCAAGATAATAATCTCTTTCATCTTCAGGAATATCACCAGGATTTCTCATATCTCCTTTTTTCTTGGATACCCAAACTCTTCCATCATTACGCAGAGATTCACTCATCAATGTCAGTTTTGATTGTGATTCGCCATGTAGTGGCAAACAAGTTGGATGAATTTGAGTAAAGCAAGGATTTGCAAAATAAGCTCCGCGTTTATGTGCACGCCAGATTGCTGTTGCATTACAGTTCATTGCATTTGTGGATAAGAAGAAAACATTTGAATATCCACCTGTTGCAAGTACAACTGCATGAGCTGAATATTTTTCGATCTCACCTGTAAGCAAATTTCTAACGACAATTCCTTTTGCAACTCCATCAACAATTACAATATCAAGCATCTCTCTTCGTAAATATAATTTTACAGAGCCTTTATCAACTTGTCTATTTAAAGCGCTGATAGCACCAAGTAATAATTGTTGACCCGTTTGACCTCGAGCATAAAAAGTTCTTGAAACCTGAGCCCCAC
>JALONF010000404.1 GCA_025455085.1 Ignavibacteriaceae bacterium | reverse complement strand
TTTCCAGCACGCCTTGTTTTGAATGGCTCAAGCTGTTTGTAAATATCAGCCACTAAATCATAATTCTCTTGAATCGTTGTATTAAAAATCGTAGCGAAGAAATTAAGATTTTCTTCAACAGTTAAATCCTGATAAAGAGAAAATCGTCCGGGCATATAACCAATAATATTTCTGATTGCTGTATAATCTTTCACAACATCAAGCCCGAGCACTTTCGCATTGCCTTTATCAGCAAGCAGCACAGTAGTAAGAATTCTAAAGATGGAAGTTTTGCCTGCGCCATCTGGTCCTATTAGTCCGAAAAGTTCTCCTTCATCAACAGAAAATGAAATATCATCAACAGCAATGATTTTGTTTTTCTTTACTGAATAAGTTTTTGTGATATTATTTAATTCGATTGCATTCATGAAAAATTAAAATTTTACTTCTCCGTACATACCGATCTTTAGATAACCGTCGTTAATTACTTTTACTTTAATTGCATAAACAAGATTTGCACGTTCATCTTTGGTCTGAATTGTCTTTGGTGTAAACTCAGCTTTGGAAGAAACCCAATAAATTTCTCCGTTCATTTCTTTTTGCTCACCTTCGCCTTTATCAACATAAACTTTAACCTTTTCTCCAAGACTTATCTGCCCCAACTGATCACCATCAACATAAGCTCGTAAAGTCATTTCAGAAAGATCGGCAATTTTGTAAAGAGCTTTTCCATTCGATGTAATCTCATCCAGTTTTGCGTATCGTGTTAAAACAGTTCCATCAATGGGATTAATTATGTAACTCTTTTTGATCTGATCTTCAATCTGTTCCACTTGTGCGACCAATGGCAGAGTTTCACTTTGCAAGCCTTGTTTTGTAATAGTTAAACTGGATTTTGCCGCAGTATATTGTTTGTTTAAAACTTCTAACTGTGAATTTATATCATCAAGCTGTTTAGTGGTTGCGGCATCTAATTTAACGAGATTCTCAATTCTCTTTTTTTCAACTTCAGTAGTTTCAATTTGTTTTTGAAGTGCTGCTAGTTGAGCGCTGATATTAGGCTGTTTGCTTAACACAGCAGTTATTGATGATAGTAATTGCTTCTTCTTAAGATGCAATTGTGTTGTATCAACAATACCAACAATTTGATTTTGTTTAAGCTGCATCCCTTCCTCAACCTGAAACATTACAAGTTTTCCCATTGCTTCAGAAGAAACAATAATTTCTTCCGATTCAAATGTACCGGTTGCATCAAAATCTCCGTTGCCGTTAGAACAGCCAATCAATAAAGCTGTGGCTAAAATAAATGCAATGTTTAATAATCTATTTTCCATTTTTATCTCTATAATATTTTTTAATTTCCTATTGTGATTTTGTAATTATACTGTGCAAGTAATAATTGAATTTTGTGAATCTCTAAATTTTGTTTTGCAGTATCTTCTGCATTTAAATCACGGACATAGTCACTTGAGGTAATCACTCCGTTTTCAAGTTTAGCTTTAGCTGCATTCTTTACTGAAGTTCTTAGTTCAATAATTCCTTTATCAACATCAATCAGTTTTTTCAGCTTGTCAATTTCCTGTAACTGCTGATTGGTCGTAAGTTTTGTATTAAGCAAAAATGTTTCTGTCTGTGCATCAATATTTAATTTGCCCAGTTCATTTATCTCACTTTCATTTCCGTAGCTGTAAAGATTTGATAATGACCACGTGAATCGAATTCCTGTTATGTAATACCAGGCAAAATCATTTTTGAACATATTTAATCCGGGCTTTGAATATCCACCTTGAAAAAACAAATTGGCTTTTGGAATTATCTTCGATGAAGTTAAATCGCTCTGATTTTCAATTAAGTTTTTTTGTGCAGAGAAAAGTCTTAACTCCGGTCGGCTTATTTCTTCTGCTGAAAAAAAATTAACTTGAGATGGAGTTAGTAGGGAAGTTGACTCATCAAGGTTTTCATTGATTAACAAACCCAGCATATTTATGTAAGATAAACGAGAGGATGCAAGCTCAATTTTTCGCTGTTCTGTTTTCAATAATTCTGCTTTTAAAACATCAACATCAGGTTTGGTTGCGGTGCCATTTGCATAGGCAGCTTCAAGTTTTGAAATGCTGGCATTCAAATCAATAATTACAAGCTCAACTTGATTTAATTGAGCATCAATAAGAAGAATGCCCAAATAAATTTGATTAACTCTCTCTTTAACCTTTACTAATTCGATTTCAATTTTCTGATCATCAATTTCATTTATGGATTCCTGAATGCCCGCCTGCGAACTCATTATTCCGCCGTCGTAAATAGTCTGAGTAACGTCAATTGCAGCTTTGTATTGATCTTTTGTTAGTCTTTCAATTACAATTCCGGGCAGAGGCATTGGAACCTCTGTTACATCAGATTGATACGTTGCTTGTCCGAGGAGAGTAATCTGTGGAAAATATCCGTTCCAAACATTGCTGACACTGTAATCTTTTGTTTTTGCAAAGTAATCTTTCTGTTTGATAAGCGGATAATTTATTCTCGCTTTC
>JALONF010000403.1 GCA_025455085.1 Ignavibacteriaceae bacterium | reverse complement strand
TTGCTCTGGAACTTTTTGAGAAGTCAAGATTTTTTAAGGGGTAGTATAAGAGTGGATGGTGAGTGATGATCAAGTTACAGTTTTCTTTTATCGCGCTTTCAATTACTTCTTCTTTCAGATCAAGACTAAGTAATACGTTTTTAATTGTAATTTCCGGGTCACCAACCTGCAGTCCAACATTATCTTTGTCCCAGGCAATTCCTTTTGGTGCCCATTCCTCCAGATATTTAATTATCTCTTTTCCAGTCATTTCAAAAAAAAATGCACTTCTCTTTTTGAAGTGCATTTTCCTAATTTTTTAACTACCCCGGGATTTTGTTATCCCTTATTTCAACAATATCAAGGTATTTTAAGTTTTGCTTTGTTTTTGGTCTCATTTTAAGTGTCAAAATATAACTCAAAAAGTTCTAAGTAACAACCTCTTAAAAGTCTAGTAAATGCTATTTTCGGAAGGATCTAACCAATTTCCGTCCTCTCTGATTAAATCAATCAGCTCATCTACAGCCTGGGAGGAAGGAACACTTCTCTTAATAATATCTTTTCCTCTGTATAAGGTTATCTTATCAACACCACTTCCCACATATCCGTAATCTGCATCCGCCATTTCACCGGGACCATTTACTATGCAACCCATAATAGCAATCTTTACTCCCTTGAGATGCTCGGTTCGTTTTCTAATCATCTCCGTAGTTTCCTGAAGATCGAAAAGAGTTCTTCCGCAAGAAGGGCAGGCAATGTATTCTGTTTTCGATATTCTTGTTCTTGTAGCCTGTAAAATTCCAAAGAGTGTCCGGTTGATTAATTTTTCTTTCGTCTCCTTTACAAATGTCAGTTTGCTGCCTTTCTCTGATTCGGATTTTTCAGAATTGACTTTCAGCCAAACACCATCTCCCAAACCATCAATCAATAATCCGCCAAAATCAGTTGATGAGTAAAGTCGAACCTCATCAAGCGAATGTTTGTGATAATCTCTTTTGATGATGACAGAATTTTTAATTCCACGATTGATCAGTTCAAAGAAAAACCTTCGTTGTTCTGCCATTCCGTGTTCGTTATCAGTTTCAATTACCAGGACAAGCTTCTGGTCACTTTTTATTTTCGCAGATAATTCATTATCGAAATCAATTAACTTGAGTTGAAGAAACTTAAGCTGTGCAGAATTTGAGGTTTTAGTGAGATATTCATTCTTCGTGAGCAGAGGATATCTTAATTTTTTTATATCAAGCGTATTCCATTCATCATAATCAATAATCAGTTTCAAATTTTCGGGAATATCAAAAACGATATTTTGTTTCCCCAAATAAATTATATCAGCAGCAGCATCGGCTAAGAACCATTTATCGGAAGGCTCATCGTATTTATAACCAATATCATTTAGATCTTTTTGAGAAGATATTTTTCTTGAACTGTAATCTGCCACAACAACCGGGACATGACTGCCGCCGATTCCTGAAATTTCAAATGTTTCTCTCCGCTTGTAATTTATTGGATCAATCGGGATTTCAGAAATTGGTTTTATTGTACCGTGATTAGTTCTCTTCTTATATCTGTCTGCTAATGAAATTGCAACCGGGGCTTCATATTCAGGATCTTCGGTTAGCGAAACTCGTATTGTATCTCCGATTCCATCTTCGAGCAAGGCACCGATTCCAACTGCTGATTTTATTCTGCCGTCTTCACCGCCGCCTGCTTCAGTTACACCAAGATGAATTGGATAATTCATACTTTCTTCTTCCATTTTTTGAATAAGCAGTCTGTACGCTTGAACCATCACCTGTGGGTTGCTTGCTTTCATAGAAAGAACAATGCTGTGGTAATCAAGGTCTTCACAAATTCTTACAAACTCCAAAGCAGATTCAACCATGCCAAGCGGAGTATCACCAAAGCGATTCATAATTCTATCTGATAATGAACCGTGGTTCGTTCCAATCCTCATTGCCGTTCCGTATTCTTTACAAACTTTTACAAGTGGTGTAAATCTTTCTCTTATTCTATCAAGTTCTTCCTGGTATTCCTGATCGGTGTATTCGAATTGTTCAAATTTTTTCTTATCGACATAGTTACCCGGATTGATTCGAACTTTCTCAACAATCCTTGCTGCAAGTTCAGCAGCATTTGGCGTGAAATGAATATCAGCAATTAGTGGAACTGTAAATCCGCGGGTACGCAATTCTTTTTTTATGTTCTCGAGATTACGGGCTTCATTCATACTTGGTGCGGTAATTCTAACGTATTCACATCCAGCTTCAACCATTCTTATTGTTTGTTCAACGGTGGCGATTGTGTTCATCGTGTCTGTTATAGTCATCGATTGAATACGGATTGGATTATTCCCACCAAGCGGAACATCTCCGATTTTCACTTCTCTGGTTTTGTATCGAGAATATTCAGTTAAACTGTTACAATATTTTTTTTCTGTTTCAATCATACTTTTTAAATTCATTTAATAAGATGAAGAATAGCTTCAGCAAACTGCAAAGCTGAACGTGAGTCATTTGCAGTAACTA
>JALONF010000069.1 GCA_025455085.1 Ignavibacteriaceae bacterium | reverse complement strand
AACCGGGAAAATATCCGATACTAATTCCAGAATTTCACCATTTAAAGTTGTAAGAGTAAAACAACCATATGATCCGGTAAATAAATATCTTATCAATCCCAAACTTTACGGAGAAGATGGCTATTCGACCTCGAATAATTGGATAATTGCATCAGAAAAAGGAATGAAAATTGTTAATCTTGATTTTTCTGGCACAGTTGATTTCATTGAAACCAAAATGTACTGGCCGATCAACCATATGGTAATGAGTTCGGATAATGCACTGAAATGTACATCCTGCCATGGCAAAGGTGGCGAAGGAATATTAAATTGGAAAGAGCTTGGCTATCCCGATGATCCAATTAAAAAAGGTGGAAGGATTAAAAACAAATTAATAAAAGAATGATCAGAGTTTAATCTTGAAAAAAAATAATGCAACTAAATTTAAACTAAATTTCAGCAGGAACTAAAATGAAAAAATCTATTCACTTATCTCTTTTTATTTTTCTCTTAACTTCGGTTAGTATCTTTTCGCAATATCCGAATATATTGGTTGATGGTACCGGCAGTCCTGAAGAAGTTACTATAGCAATTAATCCACTAAATCCTGAACTGCTTGCGGCAGGAGCAAACATAAGCAGTTTTTATAGATCAACTAACGGTGGAACGAACTGGACTGAATCACAGATGGTTTCAAATAATCTTGGTGTCTGGGGTGATCCAGTTGTTTTATATGACAGCCTTGGCAACCTTTACTATGCTCATCTGTCAAATCCTATTTCCGGCTGGTGGATAGATCGAATTGTTGTTCAAAAATCTACTAACAACGGGCAAACCTGGAATGATGGAGTTGGAATTTATCAGGGTATTCAACCTCAGGCACAGGATAAAGAATGGCTGGCAGTAGATCATACCCGTTCTCCTTATCGGGGAACAATTTATGCTGCCTGGACAGAATTTGATGATTACGGCAGTTCGAGTCCGAGTGATAGTTCCAGAATCAGATTTTCAAAATCAACTAATCAGGGAACCACCTGGAGCAACGCAGTAGTCATCAGTGATGAAAGCGGAGATTGTATTGATAGTGATAATACAACAGAAGGCGCCGTTCCTTGTGTTGGTCCGAACGGTGAGGTTTATGTTGCGTGGGCCGGACCTCTCGGAATTGTTTTCGACAAATCTACAAACGGCGGTCAAACCTGGGGAACGGATGTATTTGTCTCTAATATGCCCGGCGGTTGGGATTTTGATGTCTCGGGGATATATCGTTGCAACGGCCTTCCGATAACAATGTGCGATATCAGCAATTCACCTTACAGAGGTAACGTATATGTAGTCTGGTCTGATCAAAGGAATGGAGCAACTGACACAGATATCTTTATGGCAAAATCTACTAATGGAGGGAATTCATGGTCAGCACCAATTAAAGTTAATGACGATAATACGACAAGACATCAGTTTTTTGTATGGTCAACAATTGACCTATCAACAGGCCACTTATGGTTTGTTTTTTATGATAGAAGAAATACTACCGGTGCGGCCACCGACGTCTATGTAGCTAAGTCTACAGATGGTGGAACTACGTTTGAGAACTTTAAGGTTAGTGAAAGTTCTTTTACTCCAACATCCGGAACATTCTTTGGTGATTACACAAACATTGCCGCATGGAATGGCAAAATTTATCCAATCTGGATGCGGCTGCAAAGCGGTCAGTTAAGTGTTTGGATCGTTAAAATTCAAGATCTTATTCCGGTCGAATTAAATAGCTTTGCTGCAGATGTAAAGCAGGGTAAAGTATTTTTATCCTGGGAAACTGCAACCGAACTAAATAACCTTGGATTTTACATTGAGCGAAGAAATATTGATCCCGCTGACACTGAAACTGAATGGATTGAGATTGGATTTAAAGAAGGCAGAGGTAATTCAACTGAAAGAAATCTTTATCGTTTTGAAGATCACCCGCTTTATGACGGTACTTATCATTATCGCTTAAGACAAGTAGATTATGATGGATCTTTTGAGTATTCGAATGAAATAGAAGTTAACTTGTTCACAGTAAAAACTTTTGAACTCAGTCAGAATTATCCGAATCCTTTTAATCCGACAACAACAATTAGTTTCCAATTACCGGAAGCTTCATTTATAACATTAAAAGTATTTGATGCTTTAGGAACTGAAATAGAAACCATAGCCGAAGGAAAATATCCAGCGGGAGTTCACGAAGTAAATTTTGACGCAAAAAAATTAAGCAGCGGACTTTATATGTACAGAATTATTTCCGGCAGCACCGAGCTGACGAGAAAGATGATGGTGGTTAAATAGATTTTTATTTATTTGAACTGAAGGCGGTCTTCGGATCGCCTTTCTTATTTTATTAGGACTGATGTACTCGACCTTCTCATTTGAATTTCTAAAGTTTTTGTAAGTCATTCGGCATAATTCTGTCACTCTAAGTCCCGAAGGGACGAAGAATTTCAAGAGGCTCTTCGTTTCACTCAGAGTGACATTCGTTTCAAACCTTCTTCAAAATCGCAAGTGTCAAATCATCATGTGCAGCAATTTTCCCCATAAACAGGTCCACATTAGCAAGGATCATTTCTCCAAGCTGTTGAGATGTCATCGGATGTCTATTGTTTAATAGCTCGATTAATTTTGTTTCACCAAAAAATTCTCCAGAATCATTCTTTGCTTCGGTAAGACCGTCAGAATAAATTATCATAAAATCATTTTGCTTGAGTGAGACAAGTTGTTTGTTAAAAGCTGCATCTTTCATTAAACCGAGTGCTGGTGCGCATTTAATCTGCCGATCAATACTATTTCCTTTTGCAATTATTGGAGGATAGTGACCTGCATTAATAAATTTTACATCTCCTGACTCACTATTAATTTCAGCATAAATCAGAGAAGCAAATATTTTAGATGGACTATCTCTGTGAAATATTTTGTTTAGTTTATCGCCAAGCGTTTCAAGCGCAGGGTAGTCGTAAACAAATGCACGAATGGATGACTGCAGCTTTGCCATCAGAAGTGCTGCACTCAAACCTTTACCAGCAACATCGCCGACAGCAACTCCGAATTTGTTTTCATCTATTTGAATAAAATCTAAAAGATCACCGCCGACATCATTTGCTGATCTTGTAAAAAGCCATAAATCCCAGCCTTTAATCTTTGGTGATCGTTCAGGCATTAATGCCTGCTGGATTGCTCTTCCTTCTTCAAGCTCAGTCTTTGCAAGAAGCTTATCCTTTAACTCAAGAGCAAGAATAAAAAGAAATATAATGCTTATTAAGATAGCTGAGATATTAAAATTCAGTGTTACATTGTCTCCACTTGCTTCGAAGTTACCTGAGAAGAGCAAAAGAATTAATCCGATGAAAAGTAAAATCCTTCTGAAAGGAGTCAGTCGAAGATACATTGCTTTGATTAGCCACCAGGGAAGGACAAAGATTTTCTTAAAGGCGTTCATGCTTCCAAGCTTTTCTTTTCGTTCTTCAGAAAGAAAATATTGCTTTAAGTCTTTATACTCGGATTTAAACTCCTCTTTAATCTTTGTTTGCCGGAAATCGCTTCGGATAGTTTGACGGATCCGAGGTTCAGTTTTATGAGTTGTATTAGAATTATTCATCGGTAAACTATTTTTGTTTGTAGCAATACTATAACAATAAATGATGAAAAGAAAGCAGTTATTAACAAAGCGTCAAACCCGATGAGGAAGGGAAGCAGGTTAGTTTAATCGGATAATCCGAATTGAGAGAGGTGATGCTTAAAATGTTTCTGATGAAAAACATCCCATTCTGATTTTTCAAGAAGTCCAAATATCGGATGAATTGTTTTTGCAGAAGGATTCTGTTCGAAAAATTTGTCATATCTGATTAAAACGTTTTCAAGCTCTTTAATTGCTGTGTTGAGATTTGCGAATTCAAGATTCATCAGTTCAGGACCGATAGCAGGATTCATAAATTCTTTTGGCAGTAAACGATCACCGAGAAATAATTTTTTGAACACCGATATTTTTCTTTCTTCAGTAAAAATCTTCATCTCAATTTCATTTATACTTGCCTGAACGGTTTTATATAAATGCTCAACCATATGCTGCGGTGACATTTTTCCCCAAAGTGCAGTTTGGTTAGCATTGAGAAGATTTAGTTTTTTTATTAGTTCAGACGAATTCACTTTGAGCTCTTCAGAATTTTTAACGAAGCATCTTTTCGCGCTTTTTCAAATTCATCAAGTGTTGTTATGCAAACATCAAGATCCTGAAGCAGACCATCTTTGATATCATAAATCCATCCGTGTACCGATAAGTTCTGATTTCTCTGCCAGGCATTTTGAACAATTTCTGTTTTACAAACATTTAGCACCTGCTCCACAACGTTCAACTCACAGAGTTTTTTGAATCTCAAGGCATCATCTTTTATTTGAAATAATTTGTCGCGAAAATTTTCTTTAACAGGTTTCAAATTATCAAGCCATTTATCAACCAAACCAATTTTGGCATCGTCTAGCACTGCTTTTACTCCAACACAGCCATAATGGCCACAGACAATGATATGCTTTATTTTGAGAGCTTCGACTGCAAACTGAATTACTGATAGACAATTAAGATCGTTTTTTACTACAAGGTTAGAAACATTTCTGTGGACGAAAAGTTCGCCGGGTAAAAGTCCAACAATTTCGTTAGCAGGTACTCTACTGTCAGAGCATCCAATCCAAAGATATTCAGGAGATTGCTGCTTCAATAACCGATTAAAAAAATCAGGATCAGATTGTGTTTGGCTGGAAGCCCATTTGCAGTTGTTTTCAAAAAGATGCTTTAAAACTTTCATTGCAGTAATCGATTTATGAAAATTAGCTGATGTAATTTTTAGTATCACTTAATATCCGGGCACCTCTTACCGTTGCCCCTATTACTAATCCAGCGCCAATAAGGACAAGGTTCTTAACAATATATTGTCCTTCAAGCGTTAATCCGTACGGGAATACAGTCCAGACTTTTTCTGGAAGTATTAGAAGCGGTAAAGCTGTGCCGGGCATTTGAAGAAACAAGAGAAGAATTGTTACTCTAAGAAATTTACCGGTGATCAAACCTATTCCGATAAGTGATTCCCAGGCAGCAAGTACGGGCAAAAAGAAGTCAGGATCAACAAAGTAAACAGTATTACGCACAAGGTCTTCGGCCGGGCTTAATCCTTTAAAAAATTTAAGCAATCCGAACCAGAGAAAAACAATTCCTAAACTTATTCTGAGAATTAGTAAACCGTAATTTGCCATCCAATCAGTTAACTTCTTATCAATCTTTGAAAAGAATTTATCAATGATTTTTTCTTCGATCGATTCTTTCCTCATATTACATTTCATTGATTAAATAAATGAACCAACTTCAATTTCGATTGTCATTTCGGGTTTGTTAAAAATAAATTTCGCTTTCTCCCAGGAAGGTGGACCAAACCAGCTGCTTGCATTGTTAGAGTAACCATAGTCTTCCGTTGGTATTCCAAGTAAATTTGTATCTATTATTTCATTTTTATTTTCATCGTGAAAAACTCTAACAGCATATTCACCGTATTCTAAAGATTCAATTACTACAATAACCTTTTTATTAATTATTGGCAGCACTTTCCCAATCCATACTGTGTCATCCCTTTCATAAACGAACTTTGAGTTATCGAGTGCAAACCTGCAATTACCTTCCTCATCACTGAAACCAGTTATTATAACCGTCAATTTCCCATTTTCCGAATTATCTGCAGAGACTTGGGCGAATATTAAATCCGACTTGAATAAAATAATAATGGACAATATTATGGTTGTTATTCTCATATGATTAAGCTTTTTATTTATGTGTAAGTTCATTTCGTTTCATAAAATATTTCTCAAGTTTTAGTGCGGCAATAGAAAACAGATAACCAAATGCCCCGCCGATCAAAGCACCGCCAATAACATCGGAAGGATAATGGACTCCAAGATAAATTCTGGATAACGAAACCAGAGTAGCTACTACTAAAAAAATCCATTTATAAGCTGGAAATAAACTTAAAAGAAAAACCGCAGCAGCAAAATTATTAAGTGCATGATTCGATGGAAACGAAAATCCACCCGCACAACCAATGGGAGTTATTGCATCACTAAGAGTATAGCACGGTCTGATTCTTTCAATAGTTTCTTTTAGTAATCTGTAACCAGTCTGATCTGTTACAATGATTAAAAATATTAACCCGATTACGGCAATCTTTCCTCTCCTTCCACCTTTGAAGAATGCTATACAAATTAGTATTACATACGCTATATACCACTTGTTGACATCCGTAATAATGGAAAAAAACTTATCCAGAAATCCGGTAGAAATAGTATGATTAAAGAAGTAAAAGACTGCTAAATCTATTGAATATAAGAAGTCCATAATGGCACTAAATGTGAAGTATTATTTTGATACAAAACTAATAAAAAATGTAATAATACTAAATTTTTCAAAGTTTTTAAGATCAGGAAAGGATACCTAAACTTTGTAATTTTGATTAGATTATGAACGTTAAAGACTCTTATAATAAATTACTTGACAAGCTGCCGATTTTTAAACCTGTTTTCAAGGAAGTTAAAAATCAGGCGAATTCGCTGGTAAAAGTTCCTCCACGGTTGATGGCTTATCTGGTAGCGATACTGTCATTAATTGCATTGTTTATCGAGACCAATTTTTTTCCCGCGAACACGTTTGAAATTTTTACTGTAAGATTCACAGCTACAGTTATTGCTTTGTCGCTTTTAGTTCTGCTCAACTCAAAATCATCTGAAAAACGTTTAGTAACATTGTATCACGTTTTGTTATTAACTCTTATCATCTCCTCCGGGCTGATGATTTATCTCATTCCTTCGACTCTTCTTTTAAACACCAGTTTTATAGGATTAATGATCTTTACTTCAGCATTATTGCTAAGCTGGGAAGTGCGCAATCAAATAATAGTAGCCGGATATTATAATTTAATTTTTGCAGCAGTATTGGTACTTACTAATATGAAAACATTTTTTTTCCCTTTTATGGCGGAAGCTCTAATATTTGTTTTTGTATTGAGCGTAGTTTCACTAGTTGCCTGCACAATTAATTATAAAATGAGGATTTTAGAAGAGCAAAAAAATTCAGAGATTAAAAAATCAGAACACAAATACAGATCTATTATTTCGAATTCGTTAGAGGGTATATTCCAGTCCACAATTGATGGGAAGTGGATTACAGTTAACAAATCTATGGCTCAGATTTTTGGTTACAATGACGAAGCAGAGATGATGAGTAATAGCGTAGAACAGATTTATGCAGATGAGAAAGACAGGATAAAAATTATTAATGAACTCAAGAAAAGTGGTAAGGTAGAGAACTGGAGAATTAAATTAAAAAGGAAAGACGGCTCAATTGCGGTAGTTAGACTGAATGATAGACTTGTCCAGAATGAAAACGGTGAGATGTTTCTTGAGGGAAATATTTACGATATCACAGAACAGGTTAAAGTTGAGGAGGAGCATAAGATAGTTGAGAAAATGCTTAAACAAGAAAAGGAAAAGACTGAGAAACTTGCTCAAGAAGCGCTTCGAATTAGTGGGACCAAAAGCAAATTACTGGCTAACTTGAGTCATGAAATCAGAACACCAATGAATGGAATACTTGGTTTCCTATCTCTAATCGAAGCAGGAGCATACTCAAATGAAAGTGAATTAAAAACATTCTCCTCAAGTGCACGTCAATCGGCAGAATCACTGCTTGAGATAATTAACTCGGTTCTTGATTTGACGAAGATCGAAGCAGGAAAAATTAAAGCTGATAATGTTCGCTTTAGTCTGCCCGCTGTTATTGATCAATCAATTTCAGTTGTTTCTATAAGAGCTATCGAAAAGAATATAAAAATAATTAAGGATATCCCTGAATCGACTGAGAAACAACTTATTGGTGATATGGTGAAACTTCGCCAGATATTTACAAATCTTCTAAATAATGCAGTTAAATTCACAACTGACGGTGAAATTAAAATAAGTGTTAGAACACTTAAGCATTTAAATAATGAAGTCGAACTGCATGCTTCCATCACTGATACTGGAATTGGAATCGCTGCCTCTAAACTTGATGATTTATTTAAACCTTATTCTCAGGTCGGTGATTTTTATGAAGGATTAACAAATGGAACCGGGCTCGGTCTCGTGATCTGTAAGGAGTACGCTGAACTTCTCGGAGGTAAGATATGTGTAAGCAGTGTTGAGGGAGAAGGAAGTTCTTTCAGTTTTATGATCAAATGTAAAGCGCAAAGTAAAGACGATATTATCAGTCAGAAGAAGAGTGAAAGAGAAATTATTGAAACTCAAATTACCGAAAGAATTGAAAACTTTAATGGAAATGGTTTTAAGGAAAAAAGAGAAAAATTTAGAGTACTACTTGCTGAAGATAATTTGATTAATCAAAAAGTTACCATTAAAATTTTGAATACTTTTGGTTTTAACGTTACTGCGGTAAGTGATGGTCAGGAAGCTGTATCAGCTCTCAACTCCGGCGGCTACGATATAATCTTGATGGACTTGCAAATGCCGAAAGTTGATGGATTTAAGGCAACTGAAAAAACTGACAGCGCATGCACTAATAGGTGATAAAGAGAAGTGTCTTAATGCAGGAATGACAGATTACATTTCTAAACCTGTTTCCGGGCAGGATCTTGTAAAAAAGATTGATGTCCTCTTAAATATTCAAACCGATGATTCAATTCAGATGAAAGGAACAAAGCAAGATTTAAGTCCTCTTCTGGATAAGGAGAGGCTGAAGAATGTTAGTTTAGGCGACAGCGAATTCGAAAAGGATATTTTGACCTCTTATCTTGATGATATAAATGAAAAATATAGCAGCCTGATCGATTTTATGTTGAAACGTGAAATTGACAAAATTGTTGAAATCGTTCATGCTATTAAAGGCTCCAGCTATTCCATTGGTGCTGTAAAAGTTGGCGATGAAGCTTATGCGATTGAACTATCAGGAAAAAATAATGATTGGGTGAACGTTACTGCACGAATTGAAAAATTCAGTAAGATAATTGAGGATACAAATCAAGAAATAAGAATTTATTTAAATGGAAAATAGAAAGCCCTCTCTTCGAGGGCTTTTTAATTAAGCTTCGACAGATACAACTTCTTTTTCAAATTTCAACAAAACATTTCTTATGGTGTTAATTGCAAAATCAATTTCTTCTTTTGTGATTACAAGAGGCGGTGCAAATCGAATTATATCTCCATGAGTTGGTTTTGCAAGCAATCCATTCTCTTTGAACTTAACACAAACATCCCACGCAGTTTTTCCTGATTTTGTTGGCTTGATTACAATTGCGTTTAATAAACCTTTTCCTCTTACGAGAGAAACAATTTCAAGTTCGTCAACTATCTTCTGCATTTCCTGCCTGAAATATTTTCCCATCTTATCAGCATTCTCTGCCAACTTTTCTTCCTTTAAAACCTGAAGTGATGCAATTGCAACTTTTGCAGCCAATGGATTACCACCGAATGTTGAACCGTGCTGACCAGGTTTTATCGTTAACATCACTTCATCATCAGCAAGCACTGCGGAGATAGGCATCACTCCACCAGATAATGCCTTACCAAGTATCAGAATATCCGGTCTTACATTTTCATGGTCACAGGCAAGAAGCTTACCTGTCCTGCATAATCCTGTCTGAACTTCATCGGCAATGAACAATACGTTTTTAGATTTACATAGATTGTAAACTTTTTTCAGATATCCTTCATCAGGAACCATTACACCAGCTTCACCCTGAATTGGTTCAACCATAAATGCACAAACATTAGGATCTTCAAGTGCTTTTTCTAATGCGGGTATGTTATTGTAAGGTATTATTTCGAAACCAGGCATAAACGGTCCGTATCCTTCGTAACAATCCGGGTCAGTTGAGGATGAGACAGCAGCTAATGTTCTTCCCCAAAAATTTCCCTCTGCGAAAATTACCTTCGCTTTATTTTTTTCAATTCCCTTAACGGTATAAGCCCACTTTCTTGCAAGCTTCACTGCAGTTTCACCGCCTTCAACACCGGTGTTCATAGGAAGAACTTTACCATAGCCAAAATACTCAGTTACATATTTTTCATATTCTCCGAGAACGCTGTTATAAAAAGCGCGTGATGTTAAAGTAAGTTTTTGTGATTGCTCAATTAATGCATTAACAATTTTTGGATGACAGTGTCCCTGGTTAACTGCGGAATATGCCGATAGAAAATCTAAATATTTTTTACCTTCAACATCCCAAACCCAAACTCCTTTTCCTTTGTCTATTACAACATCGATTGGATGGTAGTTATGAGCACCATATTTCTCTTCTAATTTTATGAAATCCTGTGAAGTCATATCGTTTCCTTGTTTTTAGTTTTTAAAAAACGGGAGAGTCTACACTTCCAATGTAAAAGGATGTTTATCATCACACTGGTGACAAATTTTGTAACTTTATGTGGCTAAAATTTTAATAATTTGAACTAGCATTATTATGGAAATTGAGACTTATTCAATAGGCATATCTACCAAAGGAAATTGTGATATTATTGATATAACAGATCAGGTAGGCGATATTATTTCCAACAACAATTTTGTTGAAGGAAATGTCCTGGTATTTGCGGGTGGATCAACAGGCGGGGTTACAACTATTGAATATGAACCGGGTTTGCTGAAAGACTACCCAAAATTTTTTGATAGAATAGCTCCAGCACGTATCAATTATGAACACGACAATACCTGGCATGACGGAAATGGTCATTCACACGTGCGTGCTGCTATTCAAGGAGCTTCGCTTACAGTTCCATTTAAAAGTGGAAGATTGCTTCTCGGAACCTGGCAGCAGATAATC
>JALONF010000068.1 GCA_025455085.1 Ignavibacteriaceae bacterium | reverse complement strand
GCTCTGTAAATTTTGTAGCCTTCAAAATCCTGCTGCTTGGTAACAAAGTCTCTCGAGTTTTCAGTTTCATCACCGTCCCAATAAATTACAACTTTTCCATCGTTTTGTGTAATTGTAATTACAGGTTTTTTTGGCGCTTGTGGGAAAGCATAACCTGCATTATAAATTTGCTGAACTATCTTTTTATTCTTCACTATATCGTCATAGTCTTCACCGAAGAGAAGTGAGACAGAAAACCTTTCAGGTGTTCCTGGAGATAGTGGAAAGAATCCTGAGCTGTAAATGAAATCTCCATCCTGGGGAGTGGGAGGTACCACATCAAATCTTCCAGGTGTCATTCTATTCCACAAGGACGAATCAATACTAAGATCAGGTGCACTTTGAAGTTCAAAGAAGTTGAATCCGGTAAGACCAATTTGATCCGACTCTTCAGGATCTGTTTTGCCATAGTTAGGTTCACCTTGTGTAGGTATCCCATCTCCCTCACCTGCATCAGGGCCCGGATAGCCATCATCATCTGGTCCTAATCCATCTTCGCCAACATCATCAAATGCTGGATCCCAATCTTCATCTTCATCAATATCATTATCGCGTTTTTCATCAATCAACAGGTCGTTTACGCCTGCGCCTGTTACATAATTTATATATGATAATCCTGGCAAAGGAGGTGATCTTCTGATTCTTGTTTCATAATGTGTTGCCTGGTTTTCATCCACTAATCCATCAAGATCATTATCAATAGCATCATTTGCAGATGGATCCGGAATAAAAACTTCCTGACCGTTTATTATTTCCAGAGTTGCATTGCCTTCTCTTAACTGAGTTACACCTGGTTCAATAATGAATCTCGTCCCTAATGAAAAAACAGTATCCGTGGTAGCCTTTACTGTATGAAGGCTGCGCTTGTAGATTCTTAGTCCAAGAGCATCTACTGTATCTTTGATTAAAACAACCTGATCACCGGAATTATAGATTACAGCATTAAAATCTGATGCAACAAATCTTGGTGAAGACAACTTAGAATCGTTATCGTTATCAATTCCATCAAATGGATTTCCGGGAGACTCAAGGAATGCATAACCAACATAACCAACTTTTTGTCCTCGATTACCAATACCGTCACTATCCCACGAATATGTAATCCAGTCTTTAACATCGAAAAATCCGAGGTCATCCTGACTATCACCGTCGCCTCCAGCTAGTGTACCTACGATGGTTCCAAAATCTGCTTTGCGATAGAGAGTAGTTCCATCATTATTAATTTCATATAACCAAAAAATTGCATCTTCAGCCAAGAAGCTCGACCATTGCAAACCTCTTTGTCTCATCCGTAAAGCCATACCATTTCTTGAGAGGTTTGTAGTGTCAGGTCTGAAGTTGCCATTAAACTCATCATCCCAATCATCATCAGCTTCAAAGAATGATTCCTGGTCAGCATTCTGAATACCTCTTCCAAAATATCCAAACCACTGAGTCTTTCCATTTTCATCTTTCCAAAATCTTGCTATGGGATCATTCCATCCTTCAAGGGGCCAGGTTTCAGGAAGGTTACTCATTGCAACACCTTTTACGTTTGGATTTCTGAACCCGGGTGTTGGATTCCATCCCCAGAAATAGCCGCTTGGGTGTTTTTCATCAAATTGACCTCTCCTTGGTCCACGCGAAATAACAACAGACTGAAGTGTGTCATTAAGATTGTTGATAAATTCTACTCCAATCAGCGGGATACAATCACCAATATAGTTTTCACCGGAACCGAGAGGCCATTCGCCCCTGATATCTATGCCGGTATTAACTCCTGCTATCTGACCATCATTATAATAAGTGATTGCTGCTCTGTTACCGGTATGATAGCCAATCGTTAGTAATGATGGATCACTACTGCGTTGTGCGTATATGTTAAATCCGGATAATAGGATTAAAAGGATATATATCTTCTTCATAATAACCTTCATAAAAAATTAAAAGTTAAAGCCCAATCCAATCTCAACTCTTCTGGGCTCAGAAAAGTAAGTTGGGTTAGTGTAAAACTGATCTAAGTCATTGTTAATAACATCAGAAAAGTATTCAGAGGGAACATTTTTTTCTGCCTCCAGCTTTGCGAATGTGAAGAACGGATCGCCAGTATCTGTATAGAGATTTACAGGATTATCAAAATCAAGCAAGTTAAATACTCTAAGGAATACAGTTAACACCGTAGTCGAAATTTCGAAATCTTTATATACTCTCAAGTCCACATTAATAACAGTTGGTTTATTGTCACTGTTTCTTGGAAAAGCATTCTGAGTTACTCTGGTGTTTTTATTTACAGCAGGTGTATATGGCTGACCGGAAAAGAAATTACCAATGATCGAAAATCCCCAGTCTCTCGCTTGAGCATAAGAAACTGACACATTAAGAGTATGAGTTTGGTCCCAGTTTAGCGGAGCGATAAAAGTCTCTGGTAATGCACCCCCAAGTGCAGCGTTTCGTGAATCGGCTGGATCGGAGGAATTACCTTTGGTGTCAGAAAAAGTATAGTCAAGATATGCTGACAATCCGCCTGAAAATCTTTTAGAAAATTTAAATACAAACCCTCTGGCATAACCAAAATCTGAATTGATATATTGGCTGTATGTTTGAGCTCCGCCAAATACAACAATATCCTGTGTCTGTGTTCCGGTTAGATTTCTGAAATCTTCAAAGAAGACTGTAGCATCAACCGACATATCATCACCAATTTGCTGCTGAAGTCCTATTTCACCTTTAACAGTTTGTTGCGGCTCAAGATCTGAATTGCCAAACAAACCGGCGTTACCTGAATTAACTCCCAGCTTGAATCTTGGATTGTCGTACAAATATTCATAACGAGGTAACTGCAAAAAGTGACCATAAGAAAAATGAACTACTCCATTTGCAGAAATCGGGAATGCCAGACCAACACGCGGGCTAACCTGCGTTTTAGAAGTTGCATCTTTATAATAGTATGCCTCCCTATCCTGAACAGTCTTGGTAGTTTCACCTTCATCCTGGACTCCATTCCCATTTAAATCATTAAACCTGTTATTTGGTTTGAGCGGATTATAAATATTAGGATCGTCAACTGTGTATCTGATACCACCATCAGAAAGGTCATCGTTAAGTATAACGCCATCTGGTTGAAAATGATCCACTCTTAATCCCAGGTTAAAAATCAGATTGAAAGCCTCAAACTTTGATTGTACGTAGCCGGAAATTTCGTTTGGATTATGCTCATAAGTATTATAGTCTGTTGATTCAATGGGCGGTATTTCAACATTAAAAGGTTGTCCGGGCTCTACTGTCATCGGTACAAGATTTATATTTTCGAGATATATTTGGTTATATCTGTAATCACCGCCAAACTGTAAATTTATTTCCTGGTTGAGCTGAGTTGTCCAGTCTAATTTAGCACCGTAAGTGCCTGTATTTCTTGTGAAACGATTAGGATTGGTACCACCGACACCAAAGCTATACGGTGGTGTTACAACAGTCCTATTGTCTTCATAATAAGTAGGCTTATTCGGATTACCAGTATAAATTTCTTCAAAAAGATATTGACGATAATCTTTGAAAGAATAACTTAAGTTTAAAGTATAAAAGCTGCTGGATGAAAGAGCGTGATTAATTGCAAAAATATTTGTGTAGGATTTATTGAATCTTTGAAGATTATTATCTGGTGTTTGTTTATTAAAATGGTCATAATCCTGATAGTCTCTTTGTTCAAGCAGGTAGTTATAGCTTAGCTTCAATCCCTGGAATAATCTGTATGTTATCTTACCCTGTCCGTAGACAGTTTCACTTTCGTTCATCGAAACATATTCCTCATCGCCGCTTTGACTAACAGTGAGCTGCTGAGTTTGAGGATCTTCAGAAGCCCTGTCACTGATCAGATAATACCTTTGACCATAAAGTGATCCCGAATTAAAATAATATCGCCCATTCACATAGAAGAACAACTCATCCTTTAGTATCGGACCGCTCAGGCTGCCTTCAATGTTTCTTATGCCAACAGGATTTATATCATCTATATTAGTAAATATGTCTGTCTTATCAGATGTATAATCCCCTGAATAAGCCTGTATATTACCAGTAAAAGTATTGCTGCCGTCTTTTGTAACCAGGTTTACAACACCAGATTGAGCTTGACCGTATTCAGCATTGAACGCACCGCTTATAACCTGCAATTCCTGCACTGAATTCTGGTTAACATTAATAGTGCTGCTTCCATCGTACACATCTGTAACCGGAACTCCATCAATTTGATATGCAACCTGATTAGCTCTACCACCTCTGATGTGTATATTCCCTCCGGAAATTACAACACCAGCTTGCAGTTTAAGAACATCCTGAACCTCAGCTACTGGTAATTGAGAGATTACATCATCGCCAACTATTGCTGTAGTTGACGTTAGATCCATTCTCACAAGAGGTTTAGTAGCTATTACAATTACATCCTCACCTAATTCAACTGAAGCTTCAGACAACTGAAAATTGATTGTAGTAGTTAAATCAATAGAAACTTTTACATCCTGATATGATATGCTGTTGTATCCTATTGCGGAGGCTTTCACTTCATAGTTACCGGGAGGAATATTTATAATCGAGTAGTAACCATCAATATCTGTTGCAGCCCCCAGGGTGGTTCCCATAAGTACCACATTGACAAATGGAAGCGGCTCTCCTGTTGCTGTGTCGGTTACTCTTCCGGCAAGTCTTCCGGTGGTCCCGGCAAAAATAATTTGGTTAGAAATAATTAAGAGGGATAGAATAATCTGTGAAATTATTTTCATAAGGAACTCCTTTTTAACATTCTTGCCAAAACTTGTTAAATCAAGTTAGAAATTCTTATTAATGTTACAACCTGCTGACGCACTGTGAATTGAATCATTTACCTGAATAGACAAAGGTTGTTAATAATCTTTACTGTGGAATATTTATAGTTAACCATTTTACCAAGGGCGAACGGTTATAAAAAATGGATAGATAGTTTAACTATTTAAGGAATTAATTTATTGAATTGTAGTAAAGATTTTCTTACGGATGCTCCAGGTTAAGTTCAAAATTATTTATTCAGTTTAATTGTCTTAGTAATATTGTTTAAGACACATGCAATATTAATATCATTTTTTACTATCAGCAAATCAAAATTAAAGGAGACTGCTTTTAGTACTTAACTTAGAGGAATAGGTTGATGCAAAAGTAAAATTAATTCAAGCCACACATACCAGATGAGCAGCCATTGTATGGTAGTCCACAACTTCCATTTTGACAGACGCCGTCTGAATGGTTGATTTCATTGCTGGTTTTGGAACTGAAGGATGAAAATAATTTTTTATTATTCTTTGAATCGCAGGCAGGACAGTGAACTTCTTCCAAAATTGTACTTGATTTATGAAGAACATCAAATTTAGTATTACACTCTGAACATTTGTATTCATAAATGGGCATAACCTATTGCTCCAATCCCAGCATTTTCATCAAGCGGCCATGAGCCTCTTCAGGAACTTCTACATTGTACTTACGATAACATTCTATCGTAATTTCAACGGACTTAAAATATTCTCTGCAATGTGGGCAGGAATCTAAATGATTTCTAACTTCCTGGCACTTTTCATCGTTGAGGTTTTCACCGAGACTTTCGCAAACGTGCTTCATCACTTCTTTACAAGTAATTTTTTCCTTTTTCATCTGCTAAAAGCCTTGTTAATTTCTTCCCTTAGAAATGCCCTTGCACGATGAAGCCTGGACTTTACAGCCGGAATAGAAAGCTCAGTAACCTGTGCAGTCTCTTCAGTGGAAAGACCTTCAACATCACGCAGCAGAAAGACCATTCTGTAGTCAGGAGAAAGGTTTTGAATAGCCATGTCAAGTATTCTTTTTAATTCTTTATTCTCGGTATCCTTGTAAGGGATTGAATTCCAATCAGCAGCATATTTTTCTTCAAATAGATTTTCATCATCATCATCAAACGAAACAAACGATCGGCTTTTAGCTTTTCGAGCCATCATCAGACAATGGTTAGCGACTATCCTGTAAAGCCAGGTAGATAATTTTGAATTGTGGTCAAACTGATGTAAAGATTTTACCATGCTGTAAAATGTTTCCTGCATTATATGTTCAGCATAATTTTTATCCCGGCAAATTTTAAAGGCAAAATTGTAGATAGTCTGCTCATACTTTTTTACCAATTCTGCCAGAGCTTGTTTATCTCCGGACTGTGCTTTTTGAATAAGTTCTGTTTCTTCCATCAGTAAGATGATTTTCAGTAATTTTGGTTTCAAATTTAGTGAATTTGAAGTTCTGTTTCTTATCATTGTAAGCAATCTAAATGGCCTGAATTTTGCACATTTATTCTGCTATAGGTAATTTTAGAACAGATTAATTATTTGTTCCAAATCAGAAGTAAATGCAGCTCAGTAAAACGACAAGAGATATTAAAAACAACAAACTCTTCACTGGAGTAAAAGAATCCTCTTTAGGTACTATTTTCGATCAAAAGGAAATTAAGGAAGCCAGAGAGGGAGAAATTCTTTATAGAACAGGTGACCAAAGCGATGCATTGTACCTGATTATTAAAGGCGAAGTGAGAGTTAAGTTTCCAACTAATAGTTATGTTGCTAATAAAATACATAATGACTTTTTTGGAGAGAAAGAATTTGTTGAGGATACAAAAAGAATATCTTCAGCTATGGCTTTTAGTAAACTGGTATATTACCGAATAGATAAATCTGCTTTCAAAAGTCTTATCTCAAAAAATCCAATCATCGACGAAAACCTGGTTAAGTTTGGCGAATTCAAATTGCCCGAGGCATCGCTTGATGCTGATCGAAAAATTAATCTCGGTAGTAGAGATAAGCCAATAAGATTCAGAGCATTTTCAAAAGGCAAAGATTGGGAAGAAGATGAGATACCGGAAAAAGTACCTATCCCTGTGCTAACTCAACAGCTTCTTCCGGATCTCGAGTCAATTGAAAAATCTCTTGAAGAGGAGGAAATTGTTGCCGAGGATAATATAGAACTTGAGCAAGCACTGGAGGATTTAAAAGAAATTGCTCAGCAAGAAACAATAGAAATTATTGAATCACCTCCTGAGGTAAAAGAGGAGTCAATCCCAACGGTTCAGCAAGAAATTGAATTACCTGATGAATTAAAAGAGAAAAAGAAAAGATCAGTAAAAGCTAAAACAGAACCGGAAACTCAGCCGCAAATAATTGAGACGGGAATAAATAGGGAAATTGTAAGAAGAATATTTCTTGCCTTAAACAGAATTTTTAGTGGTATCAGTATAACAGAGCTTGTTAAAAACACCAAGCGAGCAATCAGAGATCTTACAAGCTCAGAAAGTGCTGAGTTAATTTTCGTTGACGAAAAACTTTCCTCGATGTACAGACTCGTTACACAAGATGGAAAAACAAAAAATGAATATTTTCAGCTAGCAGAAGGTTTAACCGGCTATTGCGCCAAAAATAAAATGCCAATTAATTTTGACAGACCTACTGAAGACGACCGATTCAACCCAAAGGTAGATTATCCCGGTTCTTCAAGGATGAAGAGAATTCTCTATTTCCCCGTTATTAGCGATGCTGGCGAAACAATTGCTGTTATACAATCTGCAAGAGATAATAAAAGGTTCACTGAGGATGAAGTTTCCTATCTTACTATGATAAGTAAGCAAATGGAAACTGCTATCTCCCGGACACAAACTCTTGAGTCTCTTTTAAATAAAGAGAAATTAAACTCAGCAAAAAAATTAAGTGGAGTTATAACAGAGGAAATACAAATTCCGCTTGAGATAATAGAAAGCTACACAAAAATTTTAAGTTCAAAGAATCTTCCACCTGATACTGATGACATAATTAGGATGCTTCAGAAGCAAGCGGCATCAGTAATTGATTTGACTGATAGTATGTTAAAGGTGCTAATGGATGAGATTGTACTTGAGAATTATAAAATCCACTTTAACGAATTCATTGATGATGTCCTGGAGCTTCTTTCTGAATATTGTGAAACAAAGGAAGTTAAGTTATTTAAAAAAATTGGTGACGGCGCAGTAGTAGATATTGATCGTTCAAAACTTTATACTTCGATTTTCCAATTTATCAAAGCCTGTGTAGCTGACTGCAGAAAAGCAGGAAAGATTTATTTTAGTACTGAACTAGTTGGTGAGACAATTTCGATCTCCATTCAGAATGAAGGTAAAGGAGTTATCATTTTCCCAGAAGGAGAAATACTTGATTATTTTTACTATAGAGAAAAAATAAAGAAAGATGAGGTTCATTTACTTCTGGCTAAAAAAATTATTATCGCGCATTCGGGGAACGTTGATGTTGAAAGTGTTAAAGGAGTTGGCTCTACTTTTCGTATTGCATTACCTGTTGCTAAATAAGCAATTTAACCTGATACCCGTATAATTTTATCTCATAATGCCATTTGATTTAATCACTGTGCTTGGCCCTACTGCTTCCGGTAAAACAAGCATAGCTGCACAACTTGCCAGAGATTTTAACAGTGAAATAATCTCGGCCGATTCAAGACAGGTTTACAGAGGAATGGATATCGGGACAGGGAAAGACTTAATTGAATTTCAAAAAAATAATGTAAGATATCATTTAATTGATATTATAGAACCATCCGAAGAATATAATCT
>JALONF010000402.1 GCA_025455085.1 Ignavibacteriaceae bacterium | reverse complement strand
TGCACAACCGGACCTAAATCAATGAATAATCCTGTTACATCAATTGCTTCGGAAAGAGCACCGCCGCCGTTATTGCGTAAATCTATAACCACACCGTCAACTTTTTCTTGCTTCAGCTCTTCGAGAAGTTTTCGAACATCAACCACCGTACTTTTACCGCTGTTGTCTCCATTACTATTTCCGTCAAAATCGGTATAAAAATTTGGAATGGTTATTACGCCTATCCTGTACGCAAGTCCGTTATTAGTTACTTCAATAACTTTTTTCTTTGCTGCCTGGTCTTCGAGTTTTACTTTTTCTCTAACCAAACTGATCTCTTCGGGTTTTGCTGTTACACCATCTTTTGCTTTTAGTATTTGCAAGCGAACAGTTGTTTCTTTTGGACCTCGAATCAATTTAACAACATCGGTTATTCTCCAGCCAATAACATCAACAAATTCTCCGTCCTCTCCCTGTGCAACTGCAATAATTCTATCGTCCACTGCTATATCTTTGGATTTAAAGGCAGGTCCACCGGGTATTACTTCTACAACTTTAGTGTAGCCGTCTTCACTCATTAACCTGGCACCAATACCTTCAAGTGATAGGCTCATATCAATTTTAAAATTCTCAGAGGTTGCAGGAGATAAATAGTTTGTATGAGGATCAATCGAGCTGGTATAAGAATCCATCGCTAATTGAAAAACATCATCGCTGTTGTATTGAAATAAAGCACGGCTGAAATTATCATATCTTTTTTTAAGATTAGATTTGATTGCCTCATCATCTCTATCAGCTAGATATAAATTCAGAGCATCATTCTTAATTCTTCCTTCCCACAATTTATTCATTTCTTCAGGAGAGGCTGCCCAGGTTGAATTATCACGGTTTACCTCAGCTGAGTCATTCGTCGTGAAGTCAAAACCTTTAGCGAGAATTGTATCAACATATTCCATTCGTTCTAACATTCTTTGTTCATAAAGATTAAAGATGTCAAAGAATGGCTGAATATTCCCGTCTAGAATGTAATCATCAAAGGAATATCTTTCTTTTTCAAGAGTGTTAATATCAGATTCATAGAAATATACCTTACTGTAATCCAATGTCTTTAAATATCTGTCAAACATTAATGAGGATAGAGAGTCATCCAGATTAAACTTCTTGAAATGATAACGTGATAGCATCGATGTAACAACCTGATTCTCAATCGTAAAATAATCTTTTGGCTCGATCGTCCTGAGTGTATCAGAATAGATTTCTTCATTGGACGATTTTTCTTTTGAGTCTGCAAGGAAAAAATTTGCAGTGAGGATAATTAAAATAATTATTGGTATGGCTTTCATAATATTTACTATTCTTTTATTCATTTAATAAGTTTGCTTTACTATCAGTTAGTTACACACGGGAAAATTAAATATCAATGCAAAATTGAAAAGCGGATTTTTGGATAGCAATCAATTCGGATTGAAATTGTGATCATTAATCTTCGGAATAAATGCTGCGCTGAAAAATGTAATCGACGTTTTTCAGAATTTTATCACTATTAAAAATTGCTTCAAGCTCTTTTGGAGTAATGTAATTCATCACTTCATTTGATTTCAATAATTCATCCTTTAGGAATTTATCTTTATTTGCCCATACATCCATTGCGGAACTTTGAACAATTCGGTACGCGTCTTCTCTCGATACTCCCTTATCAACTAGTTTTAATAAAACAGTTTGCGAAAAAACTAATCCTCGGGTGAGGTTCAGATTTTTCAGCATATTTTCAGGATAGATCAGCAGATTCTTAATCAATTTTATCATCAGATCAAGCATATAATTTAAGGCAATGCAGCTATCTGGAATAATAATTCTTTCAACTGAAGAATGAGAAATGTCCCGTTCATGCCACAACGCAACATTTTCAAGTGCTGCAACTGCATTGGCTCGTAAAACTCTTGCAAGTCCGGTAATCCTCTCGCTGATTACTGGATTTCTTTTATGAGGCATTGCAGAAGATCCTTTTTGTCCTTTGGAGAAAAATTCTTCAGCTTCCAGCACTTCAGTTCTTTGTAAATGTCTGATCTCAATTGAAATTTTTTCGAGTGTTGCCCCAATTACAGCCAGTGAATTCATAAACTCAGCATGTCTGTCCCTCTGGATTACTTGTGTCGAGACGCTTGCGGGTTTGAGATTCATTTTTTTACATACATACTCTTCAACTTTTGGAGACAGATGCTCGAATGTTCCTACAGCGCCTGAGATCTGTCCAACGCTAATAGTTTCAATTGCACTATGAAGCCGCTTAATATTTCTCTTAGTTTCCTCATACCATAGGGCAAACTTGAGACCCATGGTTGTTGGCTCAGCATGTATGCCATGTGACCTTCCGATGCAAATTGTATTTTTATGTTCGATGGCTCGGACTTTCAGTGCTTCTTTTAATTCAAGCATTTGTTTCATCAAAATTTCCCCTGCCGATTTCATCTGGTAGGAGAGGGTAGTGTCAAGAATGTCCGATGAAGTCATTCCATAGTGAATATGTCTTGAAGCTGGTCCAAC
>JALONF010000401.1 GCA_025455085.1 Ignavibacteriaceae bacterium | reverse complement strand
TATTATGCTAATTGCAAAAAGAACAATGGTTGAGGGAAATTCGAAAATTATTCCAAATGTTTCCAGAAGTATTGTTACTGATAGAGATCCCTTATCAACTTTTATTGAAATTTATTCAGATGCTGTTTCTAAATTCTTTGTGGAGTATGAAATTTTTGATGAGGAGGACACTTCGGTATATAAAATAACTAAGGAAGTCGCTGTCAATGAAGGCAACAATCAGATCATCAATAATATCGATTCATTAACTCTTGACCTCGGAAAAAAACTTTTGAAGATTACTCTAAAGGATTCAACAGGTAAAGTCCTGGATTCTTCAGTAAAATCTTTTAATTCACGCTGGGTTGGAGTTCCGATCACAATTTCTGATCTTGATAAAGCAATTGAACAGATGGTTTATTTAGCTGCCCCGGAAGACCTCGCTTTTATTAAGGACACAGATAGTCGAATGGAGAAAGCCAAAAGATTTGTCGCTTTCTGGAGAAAGCAAGATCCTAATCCTGCTGATGAATACAATCCTGTCTTCAATGAGTATTATAACAGAGTAGCATACGTGAATCAAAACTTCACATCTTACTCGCTTGAAGGCTGGAGATCTGACAGGGGAATGGTGATGATTATTCTTGGTGCACCTGATAATATTGACCGGCATCCGTTCGAGTATTATGCTAAACCGTATGAGGTGTGGCAATATTATAACCTGAACAAACAATTTATTTTTGTTGATTATACTGGATTCGGGGATTACAGGTTAGATCCAAGCACTCCTCTTTATGGTGATCTTTATCGCTTTAGATATTGATTTATGAAGGCTTTACTATAATTTGATTTGGAAGATTAAATTTAATGGGGATGTTTAATTGTTAAACTGTTAAATTGTTTTTAATGAAATATTTTTATCTAATAATTTAACAATGCAGCAATTTAACAATATTGATAAATGATCCTTACCGTTACAATAAACCCTCTCCTCGAAAGACGCTACTATTATCAAAGTATTGAACTATCCTCG
Source organism: Ignavibacteriaceae bacterium (assembly GCA_025455085.1). GTDB lineage: Bacteria > Bacteroidota > Ignavibacteria > Ignavibacteriales > Ignavibacteriaceae > IGN2. The sequence goes on along the minus strand of JALONF010000401.1, from coordinate 3,853 downwards.
GTTAACCGCAATGGAAAACTAATTCTTCAAGCCGGCGGCAAAGGAATAAATGTTAACCGGCAACTGAACAAGCTAGGAGTTAAAAACATTGCGATGCTTTTCACTGGTGGGACAAACGGTAAACTGATGCGTGAAGCTCTTCGCAATGAAAAAATTAATTATTCGGAAATTATATCTAAAAGTGAAACAAGAGATTCTGCTATCATTATTGACCAGTCCACTGAAAAAGTTTATTCCTTCTTTGGAACAGACGCAATAGTTTCATCAAACGAAGCCAGGGAATTCATATCAAAATTGGAGAAAGCAATTGCAGCTTGTGAGATAGTAATTTTCTCAGGCAGTTCACCCTGCAAGGAAACTGATTCAATTTTTGTGGAGGGAATTAATATTGCAACTAAGCTTGATAAAATTTCTGTTTGCGATACTTACGGCAGACATCTTCAGGATTGCTACGATGCTTCACCAACAATTGTTCATAATAATATTGATGAAATCAAATCATCTCTTGAAATTAAAATTCAGAATGAAGCTGATTCTGTTAATTTCTTAAAAATGCTTTACAAAAAGGGTGTTAAGCAAGCTTACATTACGGATGGTAAAAATCCATTCTATACTTCCAATTTTGACTTTCATTATAAAGTAACTCCTCCCGAAATTAGCTCAGTTGATTCAACAGGAAGCGGTGATGCATTTGTTGCCGGGATAGTGTATGGCTGGCATAATAAATATACATTTGAACAGCAATTGCGTTTTGCTGCAGCTCTTGGTGCTCTTAACTCAAAATCTTTCGATGTTTGTAATGTCGAAATTGATGAAGCTAATTCATTTGCAAAAAAAATTCATATTGAAGCTGTTGGAAAAAGATTAAAAGAAATAGATGATTCACCTGAATAAAAAGATCTTGCTTTTTTCTCTAATTTTTTCACTGACCTTATTTGCACAAAAAATTGAGAAGATTGAAGTTAATAACAACAGGGTTTTTAGTGATGGGGAAATATTAAAATGGGCTGTCTTGAATGAAGGACAGAATTTTTATCCTGGAATAATTGATACATCACTCTCACGAATATCGACTAATCTAATATCCAACGGCTATTTTAATTTTATTTTTGAAGGAACACAGTTTGAGTTATCGAGTGATTCTCAAAAAGTTAGCCTGCTGCTTAATGTTGATGAAGGTCAGCCCACATTTGTAAAGGAAATATTTTTTAAGACATCAGATTCAGTTAACATCGACGATTTCATTTCATCTTTGAATTATTTAAAGGGAGAGATTTTCAATCGCTATGAAATTGAAATAAGCATAAACAGTCTGTTAACAGATTTTGAATCATTATGCTGATATTTATCTTACGCTTGAAGAAGGCAGGCAGAGTCGTATCGATAGAATTGAAGTTACTGGTAACACTTCCACAAAAGATTATGTGATCACAAGAGAATTAAGAATTGATACTGGCGAAGAATATTCTCAGCAAAAAATTGTAAACCTGCCGCGAAGATTAAATAAACTTCGGTACTTTGATCCTGTCCCTGTCCCTCAATTTTATATTGACTCGCAGAATAATGGAGTACTGCTGGTAAATATTAAAGAGCGAAACACAAATAACTTTGATGGAATAATTGGTTATGTGCCTCCGGCAAAAGATAACGAATCCGGTTACGTAACAGGATTAGTAAATGTAACTCTCAGAAATATTTTTGGTACAGGTAGAGCTGCAGCAGTGAGGTGGCAAAAGTTAACCCGTGAATCGCAGGAACTTGAACTAAAATATTTAGAGCCCTGGTTATTTGGTTATCCTTTTAATTTAAATGCAGATCTTTTTCAGCGGATTCAGGATACAACTTATGTGCAGAGAAGATTAGGCGGTGCGCTTGAATTTCTTGCGACTGAAGATATTTCCGCTTCGGCTTTCGTATCAACAGAAGAAATAATTCCAACCGAGAGAACAATTCCTGTTTTTACTGTTTACAATTCTTCATCTCTTACTACAGGACTTGGTTTAAAGATAGATTTGAGAGACGATCCGATTGCACCAACTGGCGGATTTCTTTTCGAAACCGTTTACTCATTCAGCAGAAAAAAAATTAATGGTCCTGCTGAGTACATAACTCCTGGTCTGGAAACCGATCCTAATCTTCAAAGAATTACGGTTGGTTTTGGTGCTTTCTATGAAATATTTGTCCGCAATGTGATTGCTGTGAGTGTGAATGGTAAAGAGCTTACAGGACCTTTTTTTGAGCAGAGCGACCTCTGGCGCTTTGGCGGAACAAGAACAGTTAGAGGTTATAGGGAAGAGCAGTTTCTTGCATCCCGTATTGCATGGGCAAATCTAGAGTATCGTTTAATGCTTACTCAGAGATCTTATGCTTTCGTTTTTTTTGATGCTGGTTATTATTTCCTTGATGCCGTCCCCGAAAATGGAGTTGCAAAATTAGAAGATTATATTTTCGGTTACGGACTTGGAATTACAGTCGAAACTGCAATTGGTTTGCTGGGAGTGAGCTTTGCTCTAGCACAGGGAGATTCTTTCAGCGAAGGCAAAATACATTTTGGAATTATTAATGAGTTTTAGTTGTTAACGTAAATATGACAAAAAAATCATACTCAAACAGTGAAATATCAGTCATCTGGAAACCGGATCTCTGTATACATTCAACCAAATGCTGGAAAGCATCACTGGCAATCTTCAATCCAAAACGAAGACCGTGGATAGATTTATCTAGTGGTTCTACAGAAGAAATAATTAAAATAGTCGACAATTGTCCTTCAGGGGCATTATCATATGAAAGGAATAATAAAATGAGCGAACAAAAAGCTCAACCCGCACAATCTCAGCAATCACAAACTACCGTTCAGGTTAACAAAGGCGGACCATATCTTGTTAAAGGAAATTTTGTATTTGTTGGAACCGACGGAAAGGAAGAAACTAAGGAAGGTTCAATAGCGCTTTGTCGTTGTGGTGCATCTAACAATAAACCTTTCTGCGATGGAACGCATCGTAAGATCAGTTTTGATCAGGGGTAATTAAAGGCTGACCAAAAAGCTAATAATTTGATAATAATCAGAGCTAAGGGATTTATATTTAATTTATATTCTAAATGACCGTAACACAGATTAGTGGCAAAGCCATTCCTTCGGAATAATCTGTGCTACATTTTGGTCAGCCTTAAAGTTTTTATTTCCCTTTTATTAAGTTTCGGTTAGTCTCTCACTAATATTTGTATGAATTGACAGAAAAACTGACAACAATAATAAAGATCATCCGACCTCTAAACTTTCTGATTACTGTAGCTTCTGTAATTGTTGCGGCAGTTATTTGTTCCCCTGATAAATTCCCAGACCTGAATGTATTCCTTGCAGCTTTCGCTGCTTCTTTCGCCTTAGCGGCCGGCAACATTATAAACGATATCTATGATATTGATATTGATAAAATAAATCGCCCGCTTCGCCCACTTCCATCCCAAAAAATAACAATCAAAGAAGCTTATAGTTTTTATTTTATTTTTATTGTTGCATCAATTTTTATCTCAGCTTTAGTAAATGAAATAGCATTAGCAATTGTTCTTATTTCAATTCTTATACTTTTTTTCTACTCAAAATACTTAAAGCGAATCCCGCTAATTGGAAATTTAACAGTATCATTCCTAACAGGACTCGTTTTTATTTTCGGTGGAGTTGTTGTTGAAAATCCAAAAGCAGCAATCGTTCCTGCAGTGTTTGCTTTTCTGATAAATCTTATTCGGGAAATTGTAAAAGATATGGAAGATGTTGAAGGCGATACTAAAGCGGGCGTGACTACTTTTCTTGCAAAGTTTGGATTTCAAAAATCAAAATTTGTTATTCTGTTTATAT
>JALONF010000067.1 GCA_025455085.1 Ignavibacteriaceae bacterium | reverse complement strand
TTACGCACAGGATACTACTCAAAGTCTCGCATTCAAAAATAAAAGACCTCAGCCAAATGCACCTTACTTTTACCGACCTGATCTTGCTTATCAGATTTGGCAAAAATTCAGATTAACACAGGAAGCAAATGCAGGAGATCCTCTTGCCCAGCACGAATTAGGCTTACGTTTTTTACTTGGTGAAGGTGTTCCTGCAGATACTTCACAAGCTGTATTTTGGATTAAAAAAGCAGCAGACCAAAATCTTACTTCCGCAAAATATAATTATGCAATTTTATTGATTAACGGAATTGGGGTTCAGTGGGACCCCTTCAATGCATTTACATTGTTTCAAAGTGCCGCAAGTGATGGAATGATCCAATCGCAATATGTAGTTGGAATTTTATACACAGATAATCTTACAGTCAAGCGTGATTTTAACTTAGCTTATTATTGGATTAAAAAGGCAGCCGATAATGATTATGAACCAGCAAAAGATATTGTGGCCCGACTTGAACCCAGAGTTTCAAAAGATATTGTTGACTCATTAAAGAGTTCATCTGGCAACCCTGAAGATAAGAATCCAATACCGGATCCATCAGAAAATCTTACTGCAAATCTTGGTTTAGTATTTATTGATTTTGAAACTATTACCGACTCTGCGATTGTCATAACTGACAGCATGTTAGTTGATAATATTGATGTAATTGGCACAGATAGCCTTACAAAAATTTTGTTGGCTGATAAACCAAAAAGTTTGAAGGAACTTGCAACTCCTCGTAACATTGAGATACTTAATACACTTGCAGATAACGGAAGTCCTGAAGCCCAATCAATCCTTGGCAAAATGTATGAGCAAGGTATTTTTTATAATAAAAATTTAGTTGATGCTGGAGTCTATTATTATCGTGCTCTCAGAAATGATTCGCCATCAGGAACTTATCTGCTATGGCAATTATCACAACAGTCTGGATTTAGTGAGCTTGTTCAGCAACAAAGTGAAAACGAAAATATTGTTGCTATGTATTTATGGTATGGTTTAACAGCTATTGGTTTTGATCGACGTATTGCAATATCAGATGCGCTGAATTTGCTTGACCAATCTGCAAATGCTTATTACCTTCCTGCTATGGTTGAGTCAGGACTGAATTACTACTCTAACAGATTTGGAAGATATGACACTGAAGTTGGAATAAATCTCTGGAAATCCGCTGCTCAACTGGGAAGTAAAGAAGCTGAGATCAGACTAACGGCTTCAAGACTGCTGGATGAATTTGAGGGCTACAACAAGTCTGAAGATTTTAAGAAGCTAAAGAAGGCTGCCGATGAAGGCTCACTGTTCGCTATGGTCACTGTTGGATTATGTTACCAGAATGGATTTGGAACAAATCAATCTAAACCTGAAGCAGTCAATTACTTCAAAATGGCGGCCCAGCGTGGTAACCGATTTGCTTACGAAGAACTGAAAAGAATTTACGATGAAATGCGACCTGCCGATTCTCAATTTCTTCTATCTAATTAAATCTTATGAATATTAAGCCAAAACTGCCTGAATGGGGAACAAGCATCTTCACAATCATGTCGAGGATGGCAGTTGAATATAATGCAATTAATCTTGCACAAGGTTTTCCGGATTGGAATTGTGATGATGAACTACTTGAGTTAGTTCACCACTTCCAGAAAAAAGGTTTCAATCAGTACGCTCCAATGCAGGGAGTGCTAATTTTGCGCAAAGCAATCTCAGAAAAAATTGAAAAACTGTACGGAAGGCATTATGATTATGAAAATGAAATCACTATAACAGCAGGTGCAACACAGGCATTATATACAGCAATTGCTTCAGTTGTCAAATCTGGTGATGAAGTAATAGTTTTTGAACCTGCATATGACAGTTATGTGCCAGATATTTTATCCAATGGTGGTATCCCTATTTACATTTCTTTAAATCCAGATGATTATTCTTATGATTGGGATTTAGTTCAAACAAAAATCACTGATAAAACTAAAACCATAATTATCAACTCGCCTCATAATCCAACCGGAAGCCTTATCACTGAGGATGATATAAAAGAACTTGAAAAGATTACAAAGGGAACTGATATTTTAATAGTGAGTGATGAAGTGTATGAGCATATTACTTTCGATAATAAAAAACATATTAGCCTTGCAAGTTCAAAGGAGTTATCAGGAAGAACATTTGTCATTTCTTCTTTTGGAAAAACGTATCACACAACCGGCTGGAAGATGGGTTACTGTGCTGCACCGGCATATCTTACTAAAGAATTCAGGAAGATGCATCAGTTTATCGTGTTTTCGGTAAACACTCCAATTCAATATGCTTATGCAGAGTTTATGAGGCAGGAGGAAAGATATCTTTCGCTTGGAAAATTTTATCAGCGTAAACGGGATGTCTTCTCAGATGCAATTAAAAATTCAAAGTTGAAAATTAAAAGCTGCCACGGTACTTATTTTCGGTTGCTGGATTATTCAGATATTTCAAATAAACCTGATATGGAATTTTCAGAATATCTAACAAAGGAAATTGGTGTTGCTGTAATTCCGCTTTCACCATTTTATGAAGATAGAAAAAGTAGGTCCTTGGTGCGAATTTGTTTTGCGAAATCAGATGAAGTGCTGAAAGAAGCCGCAGCAAAACTCCAAAAACTATTGGCAATATTATGAATAGAATTGACCAGTTAAATCTTCGAAAAAAAGCCGCATACATTTCGCTCGTTGTCGGGATTGGAATGTTCATCACGAAAATGACCGCGTATTTTATTACAGGTTCAGTTGCAATTTTTTCTGATGCAGCTGAATCAGTCGTTCATGTTGCCGCAACAGGTATGGCTCTTTTCAGCATTATCCTCAGTTCCAAACCTGCAGATGAATCTCACCTTTATGGACATGGTAATGTTGAATATTTTTCTGCAGGAGTAGAAGGGTTCTTAATTGTTTTAGCAGCAGGATTCATCATCTACCAGGCTATACTTGACATAACTGCAGGACCAACACTTGAATCGTTAAGCATTGGTGTAATTTTTATAAGTGCTGCTGGAGTTGTCAACCTTGGGCTTGGTTATTATCTGATAAGAACAGGAAAGAAAACCAACTCGTTAACTCTTGTTGCTGATGGAAAGCACGTTCTTACTGATGCAGTAACAAGCATTGGAGTTATTGTTGGAATTACTCTGGTTATCATTACTGATTTTGTTTTACTCGATCCGCTTCTTGCAATAATAGTGGCACTAAATATTTTGTTCACTGGGTATAAGTTGATAAGAGAATCAATAGGCGGATTGATGCACGAGACAAATCCGGTAATTCTCAAAAATATTTCCGACAGATTAATCTCAATTAAAAAAGATTACTGGATTGATATTCACGAACTACGTTACTGGCAATCGGGCGATAGAACTTTTATTGACTTTCATCTTCTACTACCCTATTATTTTACGATTGAGCAATCACACAAGGAAGAGAAACGAATTGATGAGAAGCTTGAGGAAGAATTTCCAAACCTGTCTGCCGAACAGGCAGGTTCACAGATCAAAATTCATTTCGATTACTGCGTACCGGAACTTTGCAAATTCTGCGGTTACAAGAAGTGTGAAGTTCGCAAAGAGGAAATGACAATTAACTTTGAGTGGAATGTTGAGAAGTCTGCAGGTAAAGCAGTGTATAAGATTTTAAATCAATAATTTTTTGTTAGCCAAAAGAACAAACAATTCTATCCTTTTATTACCAGCACTTTGTCTACCCTTTTACCATCCATATCCACAACTTCAAAGACATAATTCTGTTCTATAAACTTATCTCCTGTTTGAGGAATCTTATTTAGTTTGAACATAATATATCCACCGAGAGTTATATATTCATTCTGGTGTTCAAAAATTATTTTTAATTTTTCCTTTAACTCATCAATTAGAATATCGCCATTAATCAGCAGTGAGCCATCCTCTCTCTCAAATATTGGTAATTCAATAGCTTCGTGTCTTTCCGGCAGATCACCGAGAACATTTTCGATTAGATCGTGTAATGTGATCATTCCTTCAGTCGAACCGTACTCATCAACTACAATTGCAATATATATTTTTGTTTCTCTGAATCGTTCAAGAATTCTTATTGCTGTTATATTTTCTGGGACAAAAATAGGCTGTAAAGCCAGCTCTCTAAGATTCAGATCTTTGCTTTCCTCAACCTTCATAGAATAATTTTTTACACTTATAATTCCAATTATTTGATCAATTGAACCATCGCATAAAGGCAAACGGGAATATTTGCTGGCGATTATAGTTTTCTTAACTACATCGGGAGGATCATTTATATCTATCCATACAATATCCTGCCGGTTAATCATTACGGAATATGCTTTTCTTAAACTAAATCGAAACAAATTTTTAAAGATTTCTGATTCATCTTTTGAAATTATTCCTTCTTTATATCCCAATTCACCTATTGCTTCTATATCCGTTCGTTCAATCACTTTTTGATCCTTGCCTTTCAATAATTTAGTAAAGAGTTGACTGACCATAATAAAAGGATATAATACAACAATAAGAACTCTTAGTATGATGGTTGCAAAACCGGCGAAGTAACGCCAGTAATTTGCTCCGAGAGTTTTAGGAAGTATTTCGGAAAAAATCAGAATTACGATTGTAACTATGATTGATGCAATGGTAAGATATTCGTTCCCCCAGATTATCTGCACTTGTGCACCAACTCCTGCAGCTCCCATAGTATGGGCAAAAGTATTTAATGTTAAAATTGCTGCAAGCGGTTTATCTATATCTTTTTTCAAATTACGAAGGTGAATACCATACTTTTTTCCCTCAATAACTTTTGCCTCAATAAAAAATGGAGTGATGGTTAGAAGTATCGCTTCGAGAAACGAGCAGAGAAAAGAAATGAATACAGCTATAACTAGATATAAAAGTAATAATTCCATTTAATTTTTTATCTTTTACCAAAATTAATCAAGTAGAACGATTATTTCAGTACAATTAAATTATTAATTGTTTGGTTAGTAAGATTTTTAAAACCTTTTAGCTGTAAAAATAACTTCTAGAATTTTAGATACTAAATGAAGAAATGGTAATTGACCTAAGTTAGGTTACTATATGATCCTGAATTTATTCAAGGACAATCTTAATCTTTCACGATTATTCGTGGATCCTTTACTCTTGTCAAAATCAGCAATCCCACAATAAAAAAGAATGCAATGGAAATAATTGCAATACGTTGATTACCGGAAATAAAGCTGACCAGTCCAAAGACCAATGGACCAATTACCGCAGAACTTTTACCAAAGAATGAATAAAATCCAAAGAACTCTGTTTTCTTCTCGGGAGGTGTAAGTTTGCTCATTAAACTTCTACTGGTCGATTGGCTTGAACCCATCGCCGCACCTGCGATTAATCCGACAATATAAAAACCTGTTTTATCATAAATAAAGTAAGCAAGTGCTACTGTAATCAGCCACATAAAAAGTGAAATTACGATTGTTTTCTTCTGCCCGATGTTATCTGCAAGAATTCCCATCAGAATGGAGCCAACGATTGCCGTAGTCTGAACTACTATGAAGAAAATAAGCAGCTCCATCTCAGAGTAACCAAGAGTTGTGCTCGCATAAATGCCTGAGAAAAAGATAACAGTGTTTACTCCTTCGATGTAAAAGAAATAAGCCAGCAGAAATATTGCAAGATTTTTATAATATTTAAGATGCGTTAATGTTGACCATACTCTGCTGAAGCCAATAGCGACAAAAGATTCTTTTCGCTCAACTTTATTCCTGGTCTCCTTCAGGAAAAAAAATAGCGGCAGAGAAAAAATCAGAAAAAATAAAGCAGCAACCGGAAAAGTTTCTCTAATCTTGGATGCTTCGATAAATGGGAAAACTATCGCTAGTGTTGCAAGCGAACCGAGATAACCCATACCAAATCCATAACCGCTTACTCTTCCATAATTTTTTGGCGCTGTAATTTCTGGAAGGAATGCATCGTAGAAAACAAGTCCGGCTTCAAAACCAACATTAGCTAGTACGAATAAAAAAATTCCCCAGAAAATTTGTCCCGGTCCGATAAAGTAAAGTGACGATGTACCAATAATACAAAGAAGTGTGAAGAACAGAAGAAATCTTTTTTTACCTGCACTATAATCAGCGATTGCACCAAGCACCGGTGAAATGAAAGCGGTTATGAGCATCGCAATGCTTGTGCTGATACTCCAGTACAAATCACCTATGGCTTCATTTCCAGCAACCGTCTTCTTAAAATAAACAGCATACAAAAAAGTTACGACTATTATTGAAAAAGATGTGTTCGCAAAATCGAAGAGAGTCCAGATAAATACTCTTCCTTTTTCTTTCATCCGCTACTGCCTTGAAGATGAGATTGATTCTTCGACAAGTCCCCTGCCAGTTTTATTCAACTTGCCTTTATTTTTTTCTTCGGCCAAGACCGCATCAAGGATTCCATTAATAAATTTTGCACTTCCTGCCGTACTGAAATCTTTCGCAATTTCAATTGATTCATTAATGGATACTTTTGGAGGTATATCGGGGAAAAAGAGTAGTTCACAAATTCCCATCCGCAGCAGAATTTTATCTATCAAAGCAATCCTGTTCATTTCCCAGTTCGTTACGCGTTGAATTATCCGTTCATCAAGATCCACAATATTTACAAGTACTCTTCGAATCAGCTCCTCTGCGAAAGCTTTATCCGTTTCATCTGTTACATCTTTCAGAATTTCTAAAGAGAGTGGTTGAAGAGATTCCTTATTCATTTCGTAGGCGTACAAAATCTGTAAAACTTTTTCTCTTACGATTCTTCGATGTGATTTATTTTTCATCATATTAAGAACAAAATATAAATTTACCAGTCAGTATATAATTCCACTGCTAATATTAAAACTGTTTCTTACAAAGCAAAATTCCAGAAGTTAAAAAGTGCAATGCTTTCCCGGATTTTATTAGCAATTTTATCCCTAAAATTCTGTTTATGAACGGATTCGGCTACCTTTATGTCAAGATTATAGAATTTGCTTATTTCAATAGCTCTCGGCAGATGGTAAGCATCAGAGATTAAGATGATTTCCCCAAATGAACTATCATAAGCTAACAGATTATTCTGGATCCATCTGATTTGATCAGCAGTTGAGGATGTCGATGTTTCAATAATTACTTTTGATGTGTCGACTCCTTTAACACGGGCATATTCGTATGCAACTTCTGCTTCAGGCAATTCACCCGGTGCCTTACCGCCCGTAAATACTATCTTCCCAATGAATCCCTGTTCAAGAAGTTCCAGTGCTTTATCAACTCTTGAAGATAATGTTGGACTTGGAATATTCCCGCTCCAAACTGCTGCACCCAGAACGACTGCAACATTTTTTTTACTTTTATTGAGAATCCATTTCCCCGATGCATAACCAACATTATCAATATAAATTAGGGTTAAGATCAGGAGAAAAATCAGCATCAAAGTTGTACTGAGAATTTTTCTGAAGAGCCCAGGCTTAGTTATGCTGAAAATTCCTCTCCAAAGAAAAATTAAAAAGTAAATGAGTGTTAGTAAGAATATTAAAAACAACAACCCGGTTAGAACCTTATCTCCCGGTTGCTCATAGATATAGAAATTAGTAGGAACAATTATTACCTTAGTTGTGATGAATGAGATTATAAGCATAAACCAGCTAACCACCAGAAATGTTGTAATTGATTTATTTGATATGACTGATTTATTTTTTTTGATACCAATTACAATTCCGATAATGATCCCGGCATATATCATCAGGTTGAATAAGTTTCCGGTTTTTGCTAATGAGAAATAATCGAATGGGAGATTCTGGTTCATATACTTAACAGCAAAAAGAAAAACAATCTGAGCAAGCAACAGTATTACTATTGTAATTATATATTTTTTTTGAGAAGTCTTAGGCATAACTTAAATCTCGAAGCAACCCTTACAATCGATTTACTACCGAATGAAAAAATTCCGTTTTATTGATTTAAAGTGATTAAAAGTCAACTAAACACACACGTTAAACTAATCAGACAGTATACAATATCAAATGACATTTGAGGGATGCTTGAAATTCAAACAAGAATTGAAAGTCGATTTATTTGATTGAATTGAAGATTACAAAAAAGGCGTCCGGTGGACGCCTTAAAAAATTACTGAAGTTTGAATACAATTGGAATTGAAACCTGCACCTTTACAGGTTTGCCCCTCTGCTTACCGGGTTTAAATTTAGTTTTTTGAACTGCATCGAGCGCAGCTTCATCACAACCGGCACCGATACCTTTTAATACTTGTGCTTTAGTAACAGTTCCTGATTCATCAACAAACGCGAGGATATAAACCTTACCTTCAACTCCGGCTCTTTTTGCAATTTCAGGATAAACAATTTTTTCCTGTATTGCTTTTATTCCGCCAATTGGTTCCGGCATTTCTTCAACTGCCACAAAGTAAGTTGGTTCTTCCTCTACCTTTTTCTCTTCTTTTGGAGGCGGTGGAGGAGCTTGCATCTCTTCGCTAAGATCTATTTCAGTATCACCAATCTCGATATCTTCAAGCACATCATCACTTGGTGCTTCAATTGGAATCGGTGGTTTGGGTGGTGGAGGTGGTCTGTTTTCCTGTTTAGTCTGTTGGATATCTTCAACTGTGAAGAGTTCCTGAGTACCCTCAAGCTGTG
>JALONF010000400.1 GCA_025455085.1 Ignavibacteriaceae bacterium | reverse complement strand
TCCTTTACTTCTGAATCAGGAAATGAATATAAATCCCGATTCATTAACTCTGCAATTGTTCCGATTGCTTCAGCTAATTCAATGTTATGCAAATTACCATCAATATTTTGGATTAGTCTTAATGCTTCCTTCTGATCTTCAAATAATAAAATCTTAGCAAGCAGGACTTTAACTTCTCTATTGTTTAAATCTCCATTATGAACGTCCTCTAAAATAATTTTAGCATCAGTAACATTTCCATTATTTAACAAATTCTTTGCGTGCTGAATGTGGTCGGCAAACTTATTCGGGATGGATTTCTTTAACCAATCTTTTATTGCTGGTTCAGGTAATGCGCCAGTGAATTCATTTATCACATTGCCATTTCTGAAAAGTTTTACGTTAGGAATTCCCCGAATACCGTACTGCATTGCTATTTGCTGGTTGTTGTCTGTGTCGACTTTTACCAATTCCCAGTCTTCTTTGTTTTCTTGGGCAAGTTTTTCAAGAATTGGTCGGATCATTTTACAGGGTCCGCACCATTCAGCCCAGAAATCAACTAACACTGGTTTTTCAAAACTTTTTTCGATTACATCTTTTTGAAAATCTTTTACTTCGTAATTCATAATGATAAATGTGTGTGTAATTATCTAAAATATTTTGAAGGATTTGATGAGTTAAAATTAATTAAGTTTCAGTTGAATATATTTCCCATTAAAAATAAATATTGGTTGAAAAAAAAGAGATCAAATATTACAGCTTCCATCCTCTCCGGTGGAAATAGCAGTCGGATAGGAACAAATAAATCGTTACTTCTGATTGAGGGAACTACTTTGATTCAACGATTAGTTGAACTGCTTGATTCAATTTTCACTGAAGTTGTGATTAGTTCAAATGAACCGGAATCGTATGAATTCTTTGGTAAGAAAATTATAAGTGATATTTTCCCACAGAGAGGTCCACTGTCAGGTATTCATTCAGCATTAAGTTTTACAAACTCAAGGAAAAATTTCATCATTAGTTGTGATATGCCTTTTATATCCTACGAAATGATTAACTATTTAATGGATACTAAATCTGATTCAGAAATCGTAATTCCAAAAGCTCAAGGAAGAATTCAACCATTGTGCGGAATTTATTCAAAATCAATTTTGCCGATTGTTGAAAACTTGCTAATTGAAAGCATCAGACCTGAAAGCAAATTAAAAGGAAGTGTTTACGAGTTATTTAATAGAGTTAAGATAGAATTTGTTGAAGTGGATAAGCTAAACTTCTATCACAAGAATCTTTTTTTTAATATCAACACTCCTGAGGATTACAATCTTGCAAAAAGAATTTTAGAGCAGAAATGAAACCTGTCATCCGAAATTCAGTTTTGTTTTTTATTTCATTGGTTACTGTTTATCTTGTTTCGATTGTTATCTCTGAAAAATTGCTTGTAAAAAAAGAATTCAACAGTTGTATAGATTGTCACGGGGAAATGGAGGGATTTGAATCAGCACATTCTCCTGATAAAATCGGATGCGAAACTTGCCATCTTGGAAATTCATTTACTTCTAATAAACAATTCGCTCACAAAGGAATGATTTTAATTCCCGGAAATTTAATGGATTCAGAAAAAACCTGTAGTGCAGTTGGGTGCCACCCGGGAATTCCACAAAGAATTAATAATTCATTAATGAACACAATGAGCGGTGTAATTTCAGTTAATCGTTTTGCGTTTGATGAAATTGCTAAACCGGAAGGATTATTTCGTGTCAAAGATTTGACTCAATCTGATGCTGATAATCATTTAAGAAATCTTTGTGCGTCGTGTCATCTAGGAAATGAAAAAACAGAGCTTGGACCAATAACAGAACTTTCACGTGGTGGTGGATGTAATGCCTGCCATCTGAATTATTGTATAGAAGCGTTTGAGCAATTGAATAATTATTTGTTGTCAAAAGGCAAAAGTCAAGCGTCAAAGGACAGAAAACAGACGACAACCGTTTTACCGAAAATACATCCACAACTTAGTCTCAACATTTCTAACAATTATTGCTTTGGTTGTCATGCACGCTCGGGAAGAATTTCGACCAACTATGAAGGTTGGTTTGAAACTTTGCTGAGTGAAGATGAAATATCAGGCAGAGGCCATGGCGAATTCAGAATTTTAGAAGATGGACGAGTATTTCAGAAAACAAAAGATGATATTCATCATCAGGCTGGAATGGAATGTATTGATTGTCACGTATCAGTTGAAATTATGGGAGATGGAAATCTTTATGAACATATGAAAGAACAGGTCACGATTCAGTGTATCGATTGTCATTCCGAAGAAATCCGCGCAATAAGTTATGAACAACTTGTTTTTGAATCGAAAAAGATTGCTGATTTAAGAAATCTAAATGAGTCGAATGATAAATATTTGATTACTGAAACATCAAATATTCCATTAGTAAATGCATTTATTAATTCATTTGACAAAAAATATTTGATTACAAAAAACAAAAATGTCAAACTTCAGTTAAAACCGCCTGCACAAATTTGTGTTGAAGGAAAATCTCAC
>JALONF010000066.1 GCA_025455085.1 Ignavibacteriaceae bacterium | reverse complement strand
CCCTGAAGTGTTTTGACTGATTCATTGGCAATTATACCTATTTTATCTTGAATATCGCTGAAGAGAGAAATCATTCCTGCAATATCACTTATATAAATTCCCGGATGAACTTCAGCTAAATTTAAATCTTCATTTGAGTTCCCGGGATTAACTTCTATTTTTCTTCCCCCCATCAGATCAGTACTCTCCAATGAAAATTCAGCATCCTTTTTTAATATTATATCATTACTAATGCTCAAAGTCACTATAACATACGATCCCTGAATTACAAAATCCTTCACATGCCCTTTTCGTACGCCATTAACGGTAACATTGTTGCCAATTTCAAGTCCTGAAACTTTGTCAAACCTTACTTTAACCTGGTTATCCGATGAGGATAATGTAAAACTTTTAGCCCAACCTAAGACCCAGATGAATACCAGCAAACCTAACAATACTGTTATGCCGACTTTAATTTCAGTCGCTCTTGGATTTCTCATTTTGTTCCTTTTTCAATAGCAAAGTTAATTTTGAAATTTCTTCACCTGTAATTAAACTGTCTTCAATTACATGATTGAATTCTTTTAAAAACTTTTTCTCCTCCAAATTTACAACATCTTCCATCGACTTAATATTCTCTATGTAAAATATCAATAATGCTCTCAGTGAATCTTTTTGAGCTGATTCATCAATATGTTTGACTTCCTTCTCCCAGTCTTTTACCGTTTCACTTAATAGAATATTTTTAGTGGGTTTGATAAACCAATCATCCAATTTATATTGAATAATATAGATTGCTGCTGCAACTAATATTGTAATGACTATAACTGCTTGTATAAAACAGCCCTTTTTCATATTTGTTAAATTATGAAACCCTGTCTAATTCGATGCGCTTAATCCTCTTCTTCAATACCTCTTTAACCGTCAGCTTATAATTATTTAGATCAAAGGAATAGCCTTCCTTTGGAATATGCCCAGCCTGATTTATGATCAAACCTGCAACGGTATCGTAATCATCGCTTGCAGGAATTAAATCTGTTCCAATTAATTCATTCAATTCAGTTACAGGTACTTTTCCAAGAACACTAATTTTGTCTTGTGAAATTATCTTTATTGAGTTTTCTTCAGGATCGTGTTCGTCCCATATCTCACCAATGATTTCTTCAATAATATCTTCAAGTGTTATAAGCCCTGAAGTTCCACCAAATTCATCCACTACTACAGCTAAATGCATTTTCTTTTGTTGAAATTCTTTCAACATTTCACTAATCATTTTTCTTTCCGGTACGAATAATACATCTCGTGTGATTTTCCTAATTGTCTCTGCTTTGACAAAGGATTTGTTCTGCAAGTATGGAAGCAAATCTTTTGCGTGAACAATACCAATGATCTTATCCAAATTCTCTTTATAAACAGGAAAACGGCTAAATCCACTTTTATTAATAGTTTCAATTAGTACTTCGCTGCTAACATTAAAAGGAAAAGCAATAATATCAACACGAGGCGTCATCACCTCGCTAACGAGAACAGACTTAAATTCAACAAAGCTTGAAATGATTTCCTGTTCGTCCTCTTCCAGTGTGCCTCTTTCATGACCTAATTCAGCCAGGTCCGAGATTTCTTTCTCACTAATTGCTGATTTCGATTTATCGAATTTAATTTTTGAAAAAGTTAGTCTGATTAGTTCAGTGATTGATTCGGAAACCGGATAAATAATCAAACTGAAAAGGTATAATGGTATAGCTGTAATCTTAACTGAAAAATTTGGGTGCTTTGAAGCAAATACTTTAGGAAGAAGTTCTCCAAATAGCAGAATTATAATTGTGATCAATATTATCTGAATTGTCAAAATCACATTGACCTTAACCTGGTATATGTAGGCAATCTCAAGTGCAATCGAGACAGCAATGATAGAAGCTGCTACATTTACAAGAGTATTACCAACTAAAATTGTAATCAGTAATCTTCTGGGAAATGCTATGAGGTTGCTGGCATACCTGTGAATGAGTTTTGAGGATTTGAAATCTTCATCCAGATTTTTTTGCTTAATAGAAAAAAAAGCGACTTCAGATCCCGAAAAAAAAGCTGATAGCAATAATAGAACTAAAAGCAAAATTACCTGATAGAACCATTCTATCTCCACAAAAATTCAAATCCTCGGTAATAAAAAAACTAAAACGGTAAATCTTCGTTATCGTTGCTGACAGTTGGTTCAACGCTTGTTTGTTCTTCACTAGCTGCTGCGCTCTCTGATGAAGGCTCAAGAGGAATAAGTTTATCTGTAATTACTTCTGTGTTATATCGTTTTACACCATCCTTATCAGTGTAGTCTCTTTTACTAAGTCTGCCTTCGACATAAAACTTCTTTCCTTTTTTCAGATTTTCTTTGAAGTAATCTGAAAGATTAAACGAAACTATATTATGCCAGGTAGTTTCGTTTACCCAGTCACCATTCTTTCCTTTGTAGCGATAATCAGTCGCCAACGAGAAGTTAGTCACAGAGACATTATTTGTCGTAAATCTAGTTTCTGCATCCTTTCCAAGACGGCCAATGAGCATAATTTTATTTAATGAAAAAGACATATAGTATCCTCCAATTAAATTTTCTATTGATATTTGTGAAAAAATACATAATTAAAACTAAAGATAAAAAATCCAGTAATTTGAAATTACTCGATACATTTAACTCTCAATTTCAACTAAATGATTGATGTCGCGACACTTCTGTCAAATCAATAAACGTTTATTTAAACGAATCTTTTAGGCAATTTCCTGTCTCAATTCTCCTTCTTTTTATCAAATATCTACAGTAAATAATGGATGATTAAAATGTAACTATTACTGATATTACGATTTGGACATGCTACATAAGAAATTTTTACCTGTTCTTATTTGGCATGCTTGATGTCAAATATTATGATAAAAATAATTCTTAAAAATAGGTTAGAAGAGAAATTAAATGAATACTGGACAAATGATATTAACAGCTGGGGCAATGATGCTGATATCTATTTTAATTTTAACTATAACCACCACTCAGCTTACAACTCAGGATTCAATGCAGAATTCAAAATTCGGAGTATTAGCCATATCACTTGGAAGTTCAATTCTGGAAATGGCAACGCAGAAAGCATTCGATGAAAACAGTACTGAAGATGCCTTAACGTTAACAAACCAACTTACACTTTCAAAGGATTTTGGTGCAGGAAAAGAATCAGGCGAATACAAAGACTCCCTACACACCTGGGATGATTATGATGATTTTCACGGGTACACAAATGTGGATACTACCATGCCGAGTGCATTCTTTCAAATTGCGTGCACAGTAGAGTATGTTGAACCTTCCGGGGGCGCTTTAGTTGTAAGTGCTAATAGAACCTGGCATAAAATGATGACCGTTACAATAACGAGTCCTTCAATGATGGACCCGGTCATATTAAGAAAAGTTTTTAGTTATTGGAATTTACCCTAACAGGAGAACATCATGGGATTTGCAACACTAATAGATATTTTAGGAGCTACAGCCATTGGAGGATTACTTCTTCTAATACTCCTTCGCCTGAATGGAAATGTGATTGAATCTAATTTTATTCATGGAAGTGATCGAAGTTTGCAGCAAGGACTGGCTGAGACAGCAATGGTGGTTGAGGAGGATTTAAGAAGCATGGGTTATTGTGCCGATCCTTTTAAATTAACAGAAGGGATGAGCAGAGTAATATATGCAGATACATCATATCTCAGTTTTTACACCGATATTGATGATGATGGCGGACTTGATAGCATTGCTTATTTTTTAAGTGATACAAGTGCGCTTTCAAATACTAAAAATCCAAGGGATAGAATATTATACCGGCAGGTTAATACTGAAACACCATTTATGGTAAGCACAAATATTGTTCAGTTCAAGTTAACGTATTTTGAAGCGTTAGGTTTTGAATTATCCCCCCCGGTTGCATCGCCGGCAAGAATTACGCATTTGGAAATATCTTTTAAGGTAGAGGACCCTGAAGCGTATGATCAAAAATACTCGCAGGCTTATTGGCAGCAAGTACGTTTAACATCAAGAAATTTAAGAAAAAGATAAATAGGAGAATAAAAAATGGGTGGCAAAGCAGCTTTATTGTTGGTTCTTGCATTCAGTGCCTTATTTGGAATTATGGGAACTCAAATGCTTCGTACATCAAACGAAGCAACAGATTCATACGTTCACTATTATAAAAAAACCAAAGCACACGATTTAGCAGTGAGCGGTGCTAATATGGCGGTCAATGAAATCTTTATGAATAAATCCTGGAAAAAAGGTTATTCAAATTTGACAGCGGATTATGGAATAATCAATGTCTGGGTAGATTCTTTTGGTTACAATAACAGGAAAATATTTTCTGTTAGCGATTTTGATGGATATAAAGATACAATAATGGTGTGGTTGGAACCGAAAAATTTTGCGCAGTATGGAAATTTTTATGATATGATGGCGGCATGGGCAGCCACTGGTGATACGTTTTCTGGTCCATTTCATACAAACGATAATCTCCTTTGTTATGGCGATCCTGTATTTCTCGGATTTACCACAACAAAAAAAGGCGTTAAGTTAAATAACAACAAATCATTCCCTGAATTCCACGGCGGTTTGCAGGAAGGTGTTGAAATTCCGTTTACATTTGACGATACACCATTTAAGAATGCAGCATTATCAAATGGTAAAGTATTCTATGATACAACCGGATCAAATAAAATAGTCGATGTAAGTCTTGAACTCAAAGCGGATGGAACAGTCGACTATAGTATAAATATTAACAACAAAGGGTGGACAGCAACGAAGAACACACCATTAACTACACTTGCACCAAATGGTGTTATATATGTTCAAAAAGGCAATGTTTACATAAAAGGAACTCTTAATGGGCAATTAAGTGTGATGGCTGGAAGAGAAGGAACAAATGGTGCTGGCGTAATACATATTGCTGATGACGTGAGATATAATGTGAATCCACTTACTAATCCAAATTCTACAGATATGCTTGGCCTCATCGCACAGGATTTTGTTCAGGTAGATTTTAATCTAGCTACAGGAACACTGGACTTACACGCCTCAATTTATTCGGCAAGAGATGGGATACTGATAGAAAAATATAAAGATTATCCAGATGCAAGAATTATGAACTTACTCGGTGGTGTTATTGGCAAAAAAGTATTACCCACCGCAGAATATGTTTGGGATGGAAAGAAATATGTTGTTTCTCACGGATATAGTTATGTTCATAGATTTGATGAGAGATTTAACAAAGTAGTACCCCCGTTCTTTCCCTTAACTGATAAATTTAGATTAGTAGCTTGGAAGGAATAGTAATTGTGATCTTCACACTTTTATTGGAATAATTTCTGAGTGTGAGGGATATGAGGAGGTTAAGTTCTATTTGCTTAACCTCTTTTTCTAACTTTCTTTCTGAACCAAATTATTATTTATATCTCTATGACAGTTTTGTCGTTTATTTTCTTGATGCTGAGCTTTTCTTAGATTAAGATCTCATTTCAATACACCCTCATTATAAGTTCATATTTGATTCCAATTAAAAAATTTTATTATGTTGTAAGTAACTGATAAAGTGGACTTATACTACACTGGCATAATTTTAAACTATCTTATTTTAATAATTTTAACTTACAGAGGATATTAAACAAATGACAACAGGTCAAATGCTAATAACAGTTGCAGCGATGCTGTTATTGTCACTTCTGGTATTACGAGTTGGAAGCACAACGATAGTAAATCAAGATTCAATGCAGACTTCGAAATTTGGTGTATTAGCAGTGTCAATTGCTTCATCAATTCTGGAGGAGGCAACTATGAAGTCATTTGATGAAAAAGCCAATACGGACCCTCGTACATATTTTTCAGATGTAAATGAACTTACTTTAAGTGGTTCCTTCGGAATAGATACCGGTGAAAATCCCGATTCTGTTTCAACCTTCGATGATTTTGATGACTTTCATAATTACACAAGTACTTATGACAGCTTAGGCAGTGCGATTTTTAACATCACCTGCGAAGTAAGTTATGTGGACCCCGATATCGGCGGCTTTGTAACTGCAAATAGAACATGGCATAAGATGCTGACAGTTACTATTTCCAGTCCTTCCGTAGTCAAACCAGGGACAGATGAAATTCAAGAATTTGAATTTAGAAAAGTATTTAGTTATTTCCATTTTCAATAAGAGGAATTTAAAATGGGCTTTAGTACAATAATAGATGTTCTAGGATCACTCATAATCGGAGGATTGCTGCTGCTTATACTAATGCGTCTTAACGGAACTGTAACCGAGCATTACTACGTAACTGGCAGTGATAGAAACCTGCAGAGAGCATTGGCTGAGACTGCAATTCTTATTGAAAAAGATTTTAGGAAAATGGGTTATTGTGCTGATCCATATAAAATCACAGAGACTATGGATATAGTAATAGTAGCAGACTCTGATTTTATTAGTTATTATACCGATGTGGACAAAGATGAAAACCTCGATGTTATGACATACTTTGTAAGCGATACAAACGCACTCGCTGCTACAAAAAATCCAAGGGACAGAATTTTATACAGACAAATAAACAGCGATACACCATTAATGATATCGACAAATATTACCAGGTTTTTACTTGAATATTATGATGTATTTGGTAACAAATTAACTAGTCCTGTTGCCAGTCCGGGTAATATAACACATATGAAAATATCAATGAGGGTAGAAGATCCTGAAGCATATAACGAGCAATACTCGAATGCTTATTGGCAGCAAGTACGTTTAACCTCAAAAAATTTAAGAAAAAGATAAAGGAGATACAAAATGGGCGGTAAAGCTTCATTGCTTCTTGTAATAGCTTTTGGTGTTTTGTTTGGAATAGTGGGATCAAATATGCTTAGAACCTCAAACGAAGCTACTGATAATCTTGTTGATTATTATAAAAAGGCAAAAGCTCACAACATAGCCACTAGTGCTCTAAATATGGCGGCAAATAAAGTTTTCGTAAATCATACCTGGAACACAGGCATCAACCGGGATATCGATGACGGTTCAGTAGTTGTCTCCGTTGAAAACTTTGGAACGTACGGTAAAAAACTTATTTCTATAAGTAACTTTGAAGGTTATGCAGACACTGCAATTGCCTGGCTGGAGCCAAAAAACTTTGCTCAATATGGAAACTTCTATGATGTCATGGGTAGTGTCTGGGCTGCTGCCGGAGATACCTTCAGCGGACCATTTCATACAAACGATTTTCTACAATCCGTTGGGCATCCGGTTTTTCGCGGTTATACAACCTGTACAAAGGGTATCAAAAATTTTGATGCTTTTTCATCTCCTGAACTGCAAGGTGGTTTTAGCCTGTCTTCAAACATTCCTTTAAGTTTCGATGCCAGCTTGATTGAGAACGCAGCAATTGCTGGTGGCAAAGTATTCGAAAAGAGTCCAGGTAGTGGTTATATAAATGTAAAACTAAATTTTAACAGCGATGGTACAGTTACTTATTGGCAGCGGAACGGACCGGCGGGACCTTGGGGCGATTCGACTACTGTAGCTTTAACTACATTAGCTCCTAACGGTGTTCTCTATGTTAAAAGAGGCGATGTATTTATTAAAGGGACAGTTAATGGTAAAGTAACTTTAATGGCCAATAAAAATGTACAAGGTGGTTTAATTCATATCTCTGATGATATAGTGTACAATAAGAATCCTTTAATAGAACCTTCTACAGATATGCTGGGCCTTGTTGCTCAGGAGCATGTACAACTTGATTTAGATCCCAGTAGAGGAGATGTAAACATACACGGATCTATTTATTCACAAAATCGGGGACTATACGTTGAAACGAGTAATGTGAATACATTTCCGGAGTTTTCTCAAGCTTATAAAATGAATCTACTTGGTGGTGTTATCGGGAAAAAAGTAGATGCCACCGCTGATTATGAGCTTATAGCAGGCGTTTGGGTACCTGTCCGCGGTTATAGTTATGTTCATAAATATGATGATAGATTTAATAAAGAAGTACCACCTTTCTTTCCGGTAACAATAAAATTGAGAGTGGTTAATTGGTATGAGTAAATAGGGCAAGTTAGAATATCAAGCCTTAATTAAAATTGGCTAAGCTTTTATTGGCTTAGCCTTTTTTATTTCTTGGATTCAATTTTTACAATCCATGCATCTTTAAATTCTTCGCGATTCCACAGATCGTTTCTAAAAACCTCTGCTGCTGCTTTTTCCTGAAATGGTGGATGTATCCAGACTACATACAAATTTTTCTCTTCATTGAACTCGACTTTAATATCTTTATTAACTATTGCTCTGCTATTGTCCGCAAATTCTCTTGCTCGTTCAGGAGAAGAGAAAGCACCTATTTGAACAACGTAAACATCAACAGATTGCTGGGCTGGAGATTCAAATTTGAAAACATCTTCAGACGGGATTTCATCAAAGATGTAAAGGCTGTCGGTCTCTTGTTTTTTTACTTGTGTCTCTTCAGATGAGGAACAAGAAACAAAAACACAAACACTTGCTAGAACAAGTGCTAATATTATTTTATAAAAATCCATAAATATAAAAGATTATCCAATGCACCGTACGGAATATTTGGTATTCCATACTTACCTAAAGAGACATCTCCCTTGAACACAAGACTTCCGGGAATTGTGGAAACATCAACTAAAGGAATTGAAGCACTATATTTATTATTGATTGCCTTGATGAATTCATTTGCAATTATCCCATAACCCTGGCTTGTGGGATGAATACCATCAAGACTGAAAAAGTTTCCTGTAACATATGTTGCAGAATAAGTATTTCCGTTAACCATTAAGCCGCCGGAACTTGCCAGCTGATTAAATAAGTTATCCCAATTAATTACTGAGTATCCGAATGTTGCAGCTAAACCTGATATGATTTGATTGTAACCATCTCTCAGTGCTGTATACGCAGCTATTTCAGTTGGATCCAGTACCAGATTATTCGGGAATGGATT
>JALONF010000399.1 GCA_025455085.1 Ignavibacteriaceae bacterium | reverse complement strand
TGGTTGAGTAAGCTGACGATTTTATTAAAGAAAAACTCTTCTATCTACATTTGCGGAGATTGGAAATCATCCTCAGCAATTTTCAGAGTTGGTTCAAAATACTTTCAGGCAAGAAATCGAATTACATGGGAAAGAGAAAAGGGGAGAGGCGCAAAAGCAAACTGGAAGAACTGCAGCGAGGATATCTGGTTCTTTACAAATTCTGATACTTACACATTTAATGTTGAAAAAGTTAAACTCAGAAGAAAAGTTCTTGCTCCATATAGAGACGAAAAAAGAAATCCCAAAGATTGGGGTCAGAACTCATCTGGAAATTTCAGAGATACTTTTCCATCAAACATTTGGAATGATATTTCAATACCCTTCTGGTCAATGCCTGAAAATACGGAGCATCCAACACAAAAACCTGAAAAGCTTTTGGCTAAACTGATAATTGCAAGCACAAACGAAGGAGATTTCGTCTTCGATCCTTTTATTGGTTCAGGGACTACTGCTGTTGTTGCTAAAAAGCTTGGAAGAAGATATGTGGGAGTCGAGGTTGATAATTATTACTGTTCTCTGGCAATAAAGCGACTCGAGCTGGCGGAAAAAAATAAAAAGATTCAAGGGTACGAGGATGATGTATTTTGGGAACGAAATACTTTAATAGAACAAGTCAAAAGTCAAAAATCAAAAGTCAAAAAGAATTAATTTTATTATTGTATTTTTACTTTTGGAATTTGACTTGCTTTGGGTGCCAGTTAACAAGCGATTGCCCAACTCCGTCAGGTCCGGAAGGAAGCAGCGGTAAGCATGAACTTGTGTAGCTGGTTACCCTTTTTTTATGATTGGAGGAATTAAGAATTCCAGTTTGCCCTTACCTACTCTCGGGTTACCATCGAACGATATTTTTGCGATGGTTGCGGGCGGTATCCAGCAATTGAGTTCGTTTGCGCCTGTCATTATTGAGATGTGAATTCCTATATCGGGCTGATGACCAATCATTACAAGTTCATTCAAGCCCAATGAACCAGATAAATTTAATAGGTCCTCAGTTTGTCCTCCGTTTAACAAAGAGATTTCTTCCACTACATCCATCTTTACTTCAAAGATCTTTCTAATAATCTCAGCAGTCTGCATTGCCCTCTTCAGTGGTGAGGATAATATCATATCAATTTCATTAAAATATTGTTCCCAGATCTCTGCAGAAGCTTTTAATCTTTCAATCCCCCTGGGGGTTAATTCTCTTTCTTCGTGGGGCTTCACATCTGAAGTTTGCTCTGCTTCGGCGTGTCTTATGAGGTATATGTTCATATTATTGGTGCTGGATTAACTTAATTTATTCTTTAGATGGTATCTCAGGCTTAGTAATTATCCAGCTAAAATCTCCTATTTCCTGCTTTACATAATTATTAAATATATTTTTTTCGCTGAGATAATTTTGACTTTCTGATTTGAAATAAAAGGTATCGACAAGAATATTCCCTTCACTCTCATTAGCTCCGCCTACTTTTGTTGTGATAAAATTTGGTGTAATTGATTCGACAGTTTGGTAAACGGAATCATCACTTGTACTGAACTGACTGAGAGACCTGTAGATTAGTGAAGCTGAGCTATCAAATACTTCGTAAATTGAAAGCCGATCGAGGCTCAGTACATCCTTGGTTAAAAATCTCTCCTGAACAAAAACAAATTTACGGTCTCCCATCTTAATCCATTCAGAGCTCAGGTAACCGTTAAGAGATTTATCGAGCAGAAAGAAATTCAGTTTGCCATCGTAAATTGCGAAAAGATTTAAAGTCGGGTCAAAATACTCGAGAAGAACGGAAAAATAATGCATGTCCCCAATATTTAAGCTATCTATATATAATTGATTGTAATCGCTTTTACCGATATGTCTGGCACTGAGCAATCCCTGCAACCTTGCATTTGCATCTGTATCACCGGCTGTAGCCTCAATAATTAATTGACGCAGTTCTGTCTGGTTTATTTGCTCATTATCCGAACTGCATCCTGCAAATACTAAAACAGAAAGCGTTATAAATGTAAAAAAGAATTTTCGCATTAAATTGTCCTCTCTAATCAATGGTAAAAATAATAATTATTTTTGAATTATTTATTTGATAGGCTATATTTCTCTTGTTATTCAATTTATTATTATTTCATATTTGAATGATTTCCTTTGAATAGAGTTGTCCTGCTCATCTTCTACTTTACTACTTTGTGTGCAAGTCTCTTCGGACAAACCGTTGAAATACCTTCTCTGGCACTCTCAGGGATAAGTTTTGAGTTAAAAGGCGAAGGTTTTGCTGACACTCTCAAATTTTTTGAAATACAATTTATCAAAGATGGTTCCACTGATAATTTCAAGATAAATTTATCCGAAGGTTCATTCGATACATCACTTACGATTCATAACTCAGGAAATTATTACTTTAAATGTTATCCCGGGAATTTTAAGTATCATCCCTCCATTACTTGCAATTGCGCTTGCATTAATTTTCAGACAGGTTGTTATCTCACTAATACTTGGGATTTATTCCGGATCTTTTTTCATTTATGGTTTTGAACCTCTGACTGCCTTTTTAAGATTGATTGATAAGTATATTATTGCTGCAGTCAGCGATGTTTCTCATACACAGATTATTGTTTTTACTTTACTCTTTGGCGGAGTGATTGGTTTGATTTCCCGAAGCGGAGGAACAACAGGTATTGCAAATTCACTTTCAAGGCTAGCACGAACCAGAAAATCAGGAATGATTGCCACCTGGCTTTCAGGATTAATTATTTTCTTTGATGATTATGCAAACGCACTCGTCGTTGGCAACCTGATGAGACCAATTACTGATAAGCT
>JALONF010000065.1 GCA_025455085.1 Ignavibacteriaceae bacterium | reverse complement strand
AGCGGCTAAAACGCTTCGGCGGAGTACCGCCTCGGCCTTCGGCACATTGGCTTCCGCGAGTACGCTCCAGCCAACGTCGTTTAGCCGCGGAACGTTATACGTCATTTTTTTAAATTTTTGCTTGACAAGTTGACAATTAATATTATCATATAATTATGAAAACATTACAAGTTGGTGAATTTAAAAGTCATTTCTCTGAAGTAATTGATAATATAAAAAAGGGAGAAGAAGTCGCAATTTCTTTTGGAAAAAAGAAGGAAAAAATTGCTGTTCTTGTCCCATACTCAAAATATATGAAGAAGGCAAATAGAAAAATTGGATTATTAGAAAAGAAAGCTTCATTTAAATTATCTTCAGATTTTAAAGTTTCAGATGAAACTTTCTTCAATTTATGAAATATATTCTTGATACTCACACATTTCTATGGTCATTGTTTGACACTACTAAATTACCTAGACCTGTCATCGATATTCTATTGAATGAAACAAATGATATCTATGTAAGTACAATAACTTTTTGGGAAATATCATTAAAGTATAGTATTGGGAAATTAAGTTTAAATAATGTCTTACCAGATGACCTTCCGGCTTATTCAAAAAAATCAGGTTTTGAAATAATTAGTTTTGATGATAAAATCGCTAGTTCATTTTACAAACTTCCTCGAGTAGAACATTTTGATCCTTTTGATAGATTGTTAATATGGCAAGCGATCAATAGTGACATGATTATCATTACCAAAGATGAAAAATTTAAAGAATATATTCAATATGGATTGAAATTGTTCTGGAAATAAAAAAACGACGTATAACAAAGCTTATGCGCTTCACTCCCTGGCGGTCGTTCGGGTTTCACCACATTTGCCACCTTCAAGTATTAAAAACTTCTTGATTTAATAAAATATATTCTATAAAATACTTTTTATTATTATGGCAAACGCCGCATAAGCAAAACGTTATGTGCAAGGCAGAGAGCCAAGGAGACTTATTGTAACAACCCCGCCCCCCAAGAGCTCGCCACGTCCGTGTGGCTCGCAAGAGGGTAAATGATTTGAAGATATATTGGCTTATTGAATAGATGAGTTATTTGGAGAGATAAAATATTATGAGTTTTAATGAAAACACAAGAGTAAAAATACCAGCAATTCTCCACTTGTGCAGATTAGGGTATAAGTATTTGTCTCTCACTAATTCCAAACGACATAATGAAACCAATATATTCACTGAGGTATTTAATGAAAGTATAACTCGGATAAATTCAGATATACCTGATATTGACACAAAACGCTTACTTGAAGACATTTCTCTTTGTCTGGATAATGATGATTTAGGAAAGGTTTTTTATCAAATGCTTACTGCCAACTCCGGCTTAAAGCTAATTGATTTTAAAGATTTCAATAACAATTCATTTCATGTGGTTACTGAACTTACCTATAAGAATGGCGATGATGAATTCAGACCAGATATAACACTTCTTATCAATGGAATGCCGCTTGCCTTTATCGAAGTAAAAAAGCCAAACAACCATGAAGGCATATTGGCAGAACGTGATAGAATAAATGTTCGCTTCAAGAATCTAAAATTCAAGAAGTTCATAAACATCTCGCAAATACTTGTTTTTTCTAATAATATGGAATATGACTCTGATTCTATTGAACCTATACAGGGGGCATTTTATTCTTCGACTTCACTTGCTGATGCTAACTTTAACTGCTTTCGAGAGGAAGAAGATTTAATATTTTACACTCTGCTTAATCCAGAAGTAGATACTATTGAAAATATTGTTCTTAAAGATACCAACCTTTCTGCGATCAAGCACTCCCCAGAGTTTCTCACAAATAAAGAACCAAATACCCCGACAAATCGAATTATAACATCTTTGTTCAGCAAAGAACGATTGGCATTTATTCTGAAATACTGTATTGCCTATGTGCAAGAATCAAAAGGTCTTGAAAAACATATTATGCGGTATCCTCAATTATTTGCGACAAAGGCAATACAGTCAAAACTCGGTAAAGGTATCAAAAAAGGAATTATCTGGCACACACAGGGAAGCGGTAAAACCGCTCTTTCATATTATAATGTTCATTGTCTTACAGATTATTTCCAAAAGAAAAACATTGTGCCAAAGTTTTACTTTATTGTGGATCGAATAGATTTAATGAATCAGGCGAAGCGGGAATTTACCATAAGAGGTTTATCTGTTCATACTGTAAATTCCAAAGAAGAACTTCTTAAAAATTTCAGAGAAAGAAAAGCAATCCATGGTCTGACCGGCAATAGAGAAATTACCGTTGTAAACATACAGAAATTTAAAGACGACACCGACGTGTTGCATGATAAAGATTATGATATAAACATTCAGAGAATATATTTCCTTGATGAAGTTCACCGTAGCTATAACCCCAAAGGAAGTTTTCTTGCCAATCTGTTTAATTCGGACAGAAGTGCCATTTTGATTGGCTTAACCGGAACCCCGCTGATTTTGAAGGAGAGAAAATCAAAAGAGACTTTCGGCGATTATATCCACAAATATTATTATAATGCTTCCATTGCTGACGGCTACACCTTGCGCTTGATTCGTGAAGGCATTGAAACAAACTACAAGATACAACTCGAACAAGCATTGAAAGAGGTTGAGATATTAAAAGGTGATGTTGAGAAACGAATTATTTATGCTCATATTCGATTTGCCGAACCGATGCTAGACTATATCATTCAGGACTTTATAAAAAGCAGAATCCGTTTTGGTGACCATACAGTCGGCGGCATGGTCGTATGCGACAGCGCAGACCAGGCACGAATACTTTTCAATATTTTTATTCGAAAATATAATCCCGAACAGCAAACTATCGAAGAAGTATCTACTGACTATTTGAAAGTTGCCGAGCCTGTTGCCGAGTACGGATCATATAAAATTGATATTCAGCGAAAACTGACAGCTTCACTTATATTGCATGATGTCGGCTCAAAGGATGATAGAAAACAGGAGATTGAAGATTTCAAAGACGGTAAAATTGATATATTGTTTGTCTACAATATGTTACTCACCGGATTTGACGCCAAACGGCTGAAAAAACTGTATATCGGACGTTTAATTAAAGACCATAATCTGCTTCAAACTCTTACGAGAGTAAACCGCCCCTACAAGAAGTTCAGATATGGCTTTGTTGTAGATTTCGCTGACATCAGAAGTGAATTTGATAAAACAAACAAGGAGTATTTTGAAGAATTACAGGCAGAACTCGGCGATGAAATGGAGAATTATTCAAATCTATTTAAAACCAAAGAAGAGATTGAAGCAGACATTCTCGATATTAAAGATAAACTTTTTCATTACGACCTTACCAATGCGGAAATATTCTCCCAGCAGATAAGCCAGATAGAAGACCGCAAAACAGTGCTGGAAATCAAGAAAGCCCTTGAGAATGCGAAAAACCTTTACAATATCATAAGGCTTTACGGTCATTTTGAATTGCTCGAAATGCTCGACTTTAAAAAATTAAACCAGCTTTATAATGAAACGGTACGACATCTTGACCTGTTAAATCTGAAAGAATCCGTGCAGAATAATGTTGATACTACCAATCTATTGAATGTCGCTCTTGAAAATGTGCTTTTCATGTTCCGGAAAATATCAGAAGAAGAGATGATAATTGCCGACCAGATTAAAGACATGCTCAGAAAAACCCGAGAGGCCATGGGAAACAACTTTGACCAGAAAGATCCGGAATTTATTTCTCTTTATGAAGAATTAAAACGGCTTTTTGACAAAAAGAACCTTGATGAAATTTCACAGGATGAAATGAAAGAGAACATCGGTTTTCTGCAAAAAATATTCGACAGGGTAACTGAATTAAACCGTAAGAATAATCTCCTTAAAGCAAAATACGAAAACGATGCCAAGTATGCCCGAATTCATAAACGAATTCTGGAAAAAGGCACTGTCTCAAAAAAAGAAAGCTCCATTTATGAAACTTTAATGGATATAAAGAAGCAGACCGATGAAAAAGTACTCATCAATACACGACTTCTTCAAAATGAAGGGTACTTTACCAGCCTTCTTATGCCGATGGTAATTGACGGTTTTGAAAAAGTTAAAATTGACCTCGACACAGATGCAGCAAAATTTATCAATGCATGTGTCGCTAAAGAATATATGAATGAATATCAGGGAGTATTTGCATGACATTGGATTTTACTGCAAGCACAAAAGAGCTTATAGATAATTTGAAGGGCATTTGCGCCAATTACGGACTCGGCAATGACGGCAATGAGTTTAAAATCATTACCCAGGTCTTTCTGTATAAGTTTATGAATGACAAGTTCGGTTATGAAGTTAAGGAACTTGACCCGAAGCTGAAGAACTCCGCCAACTGGGAACAGGATATTGCGAAATATTCAGATAAAGAGTATGAAAAGCTAATTCTGCGAATGAGCCCTGATAGTGCAAAATTAAAGCGGGAACATTTCTTGTCATATCTGCACAACAGGCAGAATGAAAGTGAATACGCAAAACTTTTTGATGATACCCTACGAGATATTGCCATATTCAACAATGAAATATTTTCTGTTAAAACCGAAGAAGGTACAAAAGTCACCCTATTTGACGAATTATCAACCTATATTACCGGCAGTTCAAAGAAACGGGACGATTTCTGCAAGGCCCTGATTAACCAACTTGTCAATTTCAGTTTTGAAAAAATTTTCAGTCAGAAGTTCGATTTCTTTTCTACCATTTTTGAGTACCTCATAAAAGACTACAACAAGGACGGGGGCGGTAAATACGCTGAATACTATACACCTCACGCTGTTTCAAAAATCATGGCATCAATTCTTGTTGATAAAAAGGTGAGCAATGTAACCTGTTATGACCCAGCCGCTGGTTCGGGAACTCTCTTAATGAATCTGGCGCATGCTATCGGTGAAGACCGCTGCACTATTTACTCTCAGGATATTTCCCAAAAATCATCAAGTATGCTTCGGCTCAATCTTATTTTAAATAATCTGGTTCACTCCATCCAGAATATCATTCAGGGTAATACCCTACTTACGCCCTATCATAAAAACGGCGAAAAGCTGGCAACTTTTGACTATATTGTATCAAATCCGCCTTTTAAACTGGATTTTAGCGATTGGAGGGATGACCTCGATACTAAACAGAACCATGACCGCTTCTTTGCAGGTATTCCCAATATCACACCTAAAAGTCCTGATAAGATGGCAATTTACCTGCTTTTCATTCAGCACATTATGTATTCTCTCTCTGAAAAAGGAAAAGCGGCAATTGTTGTACCAACCGGCTTTATTACCGCACAAAGCGGAATTGAGAAAAAGATACGCGAGCGGCTTGTAGAAAAGAAAATGCTCCGTGGCGTTGTGTCTATGCCGAGCAATATTTTTGCAACAACCGGCACGAATGTTTCGGTTCTTTTCCTTGATAAAGCAAACACCAAAGGCGACATTGTGCTGATGGACGCCTCAAAACTCGGGACTACGGTAAAGGAAGGGAAAAACCAGAAAACATTACTTTCGCCTGAGGAAGAGGATTTAATAATTAAAACTTTTCATGAACACAAGGCGGTTGAAGACTTTACCGTTGTTGTTTCGTATGAACAGATAAAAGAGAAAAACTACTCCTTAAGCGCAGGCCAGTATTTTGATGTGAAGATTGAATATGTTGATATTACGCCGGAAGAGTTTGAAGCGAAGATGAAATCATATAGAAGCAACCTTGATACACTGTTTTCTGAGTCGAGAGAACTGGAAAAAGAGATAAAGAAACAGTTAGCAGGTTTGAAATATGAGTAATAACTGGCAATACCACAAATTAGATACTTTATGTACTCGAATTGGTGACGGTTTACATGGAACTCCAATTTATTCAAATGGTACTGATTACTTTTTTGTTAACGGAAACAATCTGAATAACGGTAAAATTGAATTAACAAATTCAGTTAAAACCGTTACAGAAGAAGAATTCAATAAGCACTACATTGAGCTTAATGAAAATACTTTATTATTGGGTATCAATGGTTCTATTGGAAATATGGCTTTTTATAATTCAGAAAAAGTAATTCTTGGGAAAAGTGCTGCATATTTAAATTTTAAAACAAATATAAATAAGTTTTACTATTACTATTTTCAATTAAAGCCTATTCAAAAACATTTTTACAATGTTGCAACTGGTTCAACAATTAAGAATCTATCATTACAGTCACTACAAGAACTATATGTACCAGTCCCTGTTGAAAAGGAACATAAGAAAATCACCGCTGTCCTCTCCTCCCTCGACGCAAAAATCGAACTCAACAACCGCATCAATGCCGAACTGGAAGCCATGGCAAAGACGCTGTATGACTACTGGTTTGTGCAGTTTGATTTTCCCTTCGACTTCGCTCAGGGCAGGCCCGATAAAAACGGAAAGCCCTACAAGTCGAGCGGTGGGAAGATGGTTTGGAATGAGAAGTTGAAGCGGGAAATTCCGGAGGGGTGGGACGTAAAATGTCTTTCTGAAATTACCGATGTTGCAACTGAACAAATAAATCCATTCGAGAATCCAGAAAAAGATTTTAATCATTACAGCATACCTGCTTTCGATGCTTTTGGAACTTATATTATTGAAAAAGGGAAAGAAATCCAAAGCAATAAATTTTCTATTAAAAAATCTGATATTTTAGTTTCAAAACTAAATCCTTGGTTTAATAGAGTTGTGTATGCAAGAGATGAAAGCGATACTATTTCATCAACTGAGTTTGTCGTGTGGCGCTCCTCCAATGAATCATTAAAGAATTATTTGTATATGATAGCCCGTGACCAACCATTTATTTCATATTGCAGCTTGTCAGCAACAGGTACATCAAATAGTCACAAGCGTGTTAACCCTGATGTTATGATGAAATATAAAGTCCCTTACAACCATGATTTATCTGTATTATTTGGAAAAATAATTTCACCCACAATTAAAAAGCTTTCTGCATTGATTATTGAAAACAATGAACTTAGAAATTTGCGCGACTGGCTCCTTCCCATGCTCATGAATGATCAAGTGAAGGTGCAATAATGAACAGCTTATTCAGAATACTCCTGACTTTAAATGCTACTTTGTTATTGGTAATTGTATTTTTAGTTCAAAAAACTTATACTTTGGGTCATTTCTTTCCTGGTAATTCATGGCTGGTAAATCTGCCTCATTTCGTATCATATATATTATATTTTGCCATACCTGTGTTACTTACGGGAACAAGTATTCTGCTAAGCCCTCTTCTTGGAAAGGATGAATTCAAAAAAGGCGACATTATCAGCATTGAACATGCAAACAATAGCTTCTTGCCGAGTTATCTTGGTTATTTTTTTGTAGCACTCAGCATTTCCAATTGGGAATCACTGATATTTGTTTACTGTATATTGTTTATTTTCACTTATAAATCGCAGGCTTTGTACTTTAATCCTCTTTTTTTGCTTTTCGGTTTCGAATTTTACAATGTTAAAACCCTCAAGGGTACAACCGTGTTTCTAATCAGCCGAAATAATTATCGGTATCCTGATGAAGTGGAGATTGAGAAAGCTTTTCGAATCAATAATTATACATTTATTGAGAGGAGTAAATAATGGATTATGTCTTTGCAAAAGTAAAGGGAAAAGCAAAAAAATCTATATTTAAGCTTCTATCTGACAATACACTCTTCAACAGCATAAGTGTTGATCTTAAACATTGCATTCCATATACACCTGATCATAATCTCGATGAAGATTCATGGTACAAAATTGAAAACTTCACCTCGCGGGATTTTTGCCTTGATTATTTGAAAGATGCATTTGATTCAAAAGATTATGACGAATTGAAAAAGGATCAGTTCAAAAAATTATCATATATTTTTTCTACCCAGAAGGACGATTTCTATTTTCAAAAAATAACGTCTTCTCTATTTATCCATAAAAAGATGATTGTATTTGGTGAGGTCGCAGAAATTGAAAAAAGCAATAATCGTTTAATAATCAACGAGATGCCTGATGCAATATTTTATAAAAAATCTAATACGATAATCTTTAAAAGTTTAGCTACTATATCTGCTATATTCAAGGGCATTGATGTCCTCTACAAAGAGGCAACAGATCCAGAAGTAGATGATTTTTTAAAATCACCATTTATAAATATCAAGGGAAACTATGGAGTAGATGTGGTTTCCAAACCAAACAGAAAACGTATTGCTTTAGTTGTCAACACTTTGTCTACGATGTCTAAAGAAGATAAAGCTGATATGCATAATTACATAAATGAATACTGTGAAGATAAGATAAAATATGATGAATCAAGTTTACAGTATGAAATATCGACTGATGATGAATTAAAATATTTGTTGTACGGTATCGAACAGCGGTTTTATACAACACCTTTCAGTAAAGAAAAAAGATTGGCAAATTCTGTTATTGCAATTTAATAAATATTTTTAAAAGACCGCCTCCGCACGTCCTGTGCTCCGGCGGAAAGAGGGGGGCGGGGTTATTAAGAAACTTACGGTGTGGCTCTCTGCCCAGCACATAACACGGCGTCATGCGCGGCGCTCCCTTTGGTCGCTTGGGCTTCGCCACATTTTCACCTTCGCTGCGCTACGGTGAAAACGTCGCATACGCCGGAAACGTTATATGAAAGTGGTGTGCCCTTTTTTAAATATTCCAGAAATTCAATATTTCCTACCAGGAGAATAATATGCAACGAATTATTTGGACCAAATTC
>JALONF010000398.1 GCA_025455085.1 Ignavibacteriaceae bacterium | reverse complement strand
ACTAGCTATAAATTCAGAACGGGTATTGACGAGCTCAAACAGAATTCGGTTTCAATAAATCTAAACACTTACCTGCTGAAACCTGTTCTTCTGAATTTTACTTACGAAGGAATTTTTGAGAATACCAGAACATCAGGAAGATTTCTCGCTAATCTTACTTACAGATTTTGATTATTCATATCAACAAATTAAGTTAAAGTAGTTCTTTCAAAAGTTTGCGGTGTTCCCATCCCGAATTATCGGGACAAGGGAAATTATAGGGAAGTCCGGTGCTCCGCCTTTAGCGGAAATTCCGGCGCTGTCGCGCAACTGTGAAGATTGGTCATTGGTCATTAGTAAATAGTCATTGGTAAAAGATTGAAAAACCAATGACAAATAACGAGTGACAAATAACTAATCAAAGCCAGGAGACCTGCCGTAAATTTACCTGCCGTTAGGCAGGCTGACTTAATCAACCTTCGCGAGAATCCCGCAAACGGGATAAAGAGGTTAGTTAAACGATGGTCTCTTATTCATCCCTCGTTTTCTTTTAACTTTAAACCCGCGAAGTTACTTATCTATTTATAACGGAGTAACTTCTATGGTAAAAATAAAATTCGTAATGCTGTTTGCTTTTTTTGTTATTACAGCATTTACATTTGCACAAACCGGCATTGTTCAGAGAACTGATTCTTCAGGTATTTATAAACTGACTGATGTTGTAATTACTGCAACTAAAACTCCAACAAGTACGCTCAAACTTGCGAACTCCATTTCCACAATTGATTCATCGGAAATAGCAAATAAAAATTCTCTGAATGCTTTCGATGCTTTGAAGAATGAATATGGACTAAGCTTTTCGCAGCAAGGCACAAAAGGTTCAGTATCA
This sequence comes from Ignavibacteriaceae bacterium, assembly GCA_025455085.1. Classification (GTDB taxonomy): domain Bacteria; phylum Bacteroidota; class Ignavibacteria; order Ignavibacteriales; family Ignavibacteriaceae; genus IGN2. The sequence continues at coordinate 1,980 of JALONF010000398.1, read as the reverse complement.
AATGTTTACATCAGAGGTGCAAACTCTTCGCATACGCTCGTGCTGATTGACGGAGTCGAAGTAAATCTTCCCAGCGATCCATCCAATTTCTATAATTTTTTTAGTTTGCCGACTGAAAACATCAGCAGTATTGAAGTATTGCGCGGACCTCAGAGTACGCTTTACGGTTCAAACGCACTGGCAGGAGTAATTAATATTATAACTGTCCAGGGAACAGGTAAACCTGTATTCAACTTCAGTGCTGAAGGAGGAAGCTATAATACTTATAAAGGGACTCTTTCCTCGATAGGTAAGCTGGATAATTTCAATTATTCAGTTGCATTAAGCAGAATAAAAAGTGATGGATACTCCGCAGCTGCAGAGAAATACAACACCGACGAATTCAACTCTTTTGAGAAGGATAGCTATCAGCTTGATAATATCAATTCAATTCTGGGCTATGAATTCTCTGAAAATTTCAAGACAGATTTTGTAATTCGTTACAATAAATCTAATTCAGGTCTTGATCAATCATTAGGCTCACCTGAATTCTGGGATGATCCGACCTATATATTCGATCAAGAAGAATTTTTTATACGTGGTCAGGGAAAACTTAGTTTGCTGGATAATAAGTGGAATCAGAAATTCGGGTTGACATATTTCAGTAATGTCCGAGAATATTCTTTCGATACTTCAGCAGCAAGTGCTTATAGTTCTTGGAGTAATTACGATGGTAAAAAGTATAAAGCTGATTGGCAAAATGATTTTCAGTTCTTCAAAAATAATCTGATATCAGCAGGTGTCGAATTTGAAATCGAAGAAATGGAATCTGAGTATTATCTAATTTCAAGTTTAAACCCACCTGACTTTGCTAGTATTATTCCAAAAACGAATGTCAACACAACCGGTGCTTATTTGCAGGATCAATTCAAGCTTGGAGAAAGTTTTTTTGGAACGGTAGGCTTCAGGTTGGATTACAATAACCAGTTTGGAAGCGCATTCACTTATCGAATAGCACCAGCATATATGTTTTGGCAAACGGGAACAAAACTTAAAGCAACTCTGGGGACAGGATTTAAGGCACCTTCACTGTTTTATCTTTACGATCCTTTATATGGTAATAAAGAATTAAATCCCGAAAAGAGTCTTGGCTGGGATGCAGGTGTTGAACAGTTTTTCTGGAGTAATGGCTTATCAATCGGTGCAACGTACTTCTTCAACAAATTTGATGATATGTTTGGCTTTGATCCTATTACATTCAAGACTATAAATATTAACAAAGCAGAAACTAATGGCGTGGAAATTTTCACAAAAGCAGTAGTAACAGAGGGCTTTGACGTGAAAGCAAATTACACTTATACAAAAGCAATCGATAAAAGCGAGAATACTGTCGACTTTGATAAAAAGCTTGTAAGAAGGCCTGAACATAAAGCTGGAGTATTTGTAAGTTATTCTTTCACTGAATCCACAAATGCAAATATTGAATTTATATATGTCGGTGAACGTGAAGAACCGGATTTTATAAATTATCCATCAAGAATAATTATGACCGATTATTTTTTGATATTTAAGATTGCAGGGCAGAATTGAAAATCTTTTAGATAAACAATACGAAGAGATTTATGGATACGGAACCGCAGGTTTTTCTATTTATGGCGGAATAAGAGTAATTATTAACTAACCCTACCTATTTCCTCCCCTTTATTAAAGGGGAGGATTAAGGAGGGGTTTATTGATTTTTTAATTAATAAAACTTTATCTTTGAACAATTATAAACTGAAAATATTTTAGAAAAATTTTTTTAGAAAGGATACTACCATGGATAAATTAACACCTAAATTCTGGATTGTTACACTAATGATATTCACTGCTGCAACTGTACGACTACTCCCCCATCCGCCAAACTTTGCACCAATTGCAGCGATGGCTTTATTCGGCGGCGCTTACTTTAATAAAAAGTGGGCAGCGTTTCTGGTTCCGTTAGCAGCAATGTTTGTCACT
>JALONF010000397.1 GCA_025455085.1 Ignavibacteriaceae bacterium | reverse complement strand
CAAGCAGGGGATTTTGTTGAAACCAAGAAGATGATCCTGCTAAAATAAATTTTCATCACTCATTTATTATAACCCTGTTATAGAATTATTAACAGGGTTTTTATTTGTTCCTATCAACTAACAAATGTTGTTTTTAAATAAAATTAATTTGATGTTTACGCCAGATAATATATCAGCTTCTTAAGGAAGGGTATTTAGCCCTAACTACGCTATCCCAATTCTTCCTTTTACATTTAAAATGAAAAAGCAGTATCACCCATTACTCAAAGTGTGGTGAAAGTGTGGTGATATTGTCATCGAAGATTAATAAAGATTTGTAATTAACTAATTCATTCATTCATTCATCCATAATTTATAAGGTGTTAAATGAAAATTAATTTCTTCTTTCTTCTTTTGAGCATTCTGTTGTCTACTATAGCCAGTAATGCTCAAATTCCAAATGGCGGTTTTGAGAACTGGGAATCAAATGGAAATCCGGTTGGTTGGTGGACAAACAACGCACCTGGTGTTTACACCACTATAACAAAATCCAGCGATGCACATTCTGGCAGTTGGGCGGTTGAGGGAAATGTTGCATCTGTTAGCGGGATAGGAGTTGGTCCAGCAATCATAAGTGGGGTAGAGGGAGTAGGCATATCAATTAATTTCAGACCAACTGCAATAACCGGATATTATAAATTTACTTCCATTAATGGTGATTATATGCAAGTTCAAGCAAACTTTTTTAAGAATGGAGTGGGAATGGGTGTCGGAGCTGCGAATTTAAATCCGGCAGCTTCATATACTCAATTTAGCATTGACATTGGTTATGGAACTGGTGATGTGCCTGATACAGTAATTATTGGAGTTTTTATCGCCGGTAATGGTGCCCTCCCCAGTGTGGGCTCTAAAATGTTTGTTGATGATTTAGCATGGGGCAATTCATCTGACGTTAAAGAGTTAGTAAATGGAATCCCGGATGAATTTGCTTTAATGCAAAACTATCCCAACCCATTCAATCCAACTTCAGCAATTCGTTACTCAATACCTGAAGCGAGTTTTGCAACAATTAAAGTCTATGATATGCTTGGTAATGAAGTTGCAACATTAATCAATGAGGAACAGCCAGCCGGAAATTATGAGGTTGATTTTAATGCTGCAGGATTATCAAGCGGAATGTATTTGTACCGGTTGCAAGCTGGAAACTTTGTTGAGGTAAAGAAGATGATTTTGATGAAATAATTCTTCAGAAGATAGGTTCTGATGATTTAATTTTTGTCGAGTAATATTCATTTTAACCTCTGTTAAAGCAACTTAGCAGAGGTTTTTTATTATCCACAATTTTCAGTAACAAATAATAATATTTACTGAAGCGGCGTTTAGTTAATTATTTTTTCTTTATTTTCTGGGAGGTAAATTCATAGAACGAAAAATTCAATCAGCAGTACCTAATTAAAAAATAATTTAAAAATTTAATTGCCGGATTTTTCAAGTAATTATAACCTGAATTGATGATTTTAATAAGAACAAAATATTTTCTTTTTTCCTGGATTTTTTTACTCAGTGCTGTCTGCAGCAGAGAATATACACAATCAATTCCATTTGGTCATTTCTCCGTTCAACAAGGATTATCAAACAGCTTTGTCAATTGTCTGATACAAGACCGTACCGGATTCGTCTGGTTTGGAACTGATGACGGACTGAACAGATTTGACGGATATGAAGTAAAAGTCTTTCGAAGTAATCCAAATGACAAGTCATCAATTTCAGAAAACATTATCTGGGCTTTGTGGGAAGATAATTCGGGCAATTTGTGGATCGGAACAAAAAGCGGCGGATTGAATAAATACGATCCTCTTACAAACAAGTTTGAGCATTGGGAACTTGATCCAGCATCATCTGAAGAAATAAATATCACTTACATTTATGAAGACAGCAGAAAAAATATCTGGATTGGTACTTATCGAAATGGACTTTATAAATTTATCCCTTCCCAGAACAAGTTTGAGCATTGGCAGAATACTTTAGATAATCCAAAATTATTATCAGATAATTTTATTACTTCAGTAATCGAAGATCATAATTCAAATATCTGGATAGCAACTTATGCTGGATTAGATAAATTCATTCCGCAGGAAACTAACAGACCCTTTAAAAAAGTCATTCCTGATTTTAAAAGTCCAATATGGTATCTGGCTAAATCATCATTCATTGAGAATACAATCTGGATGGGAACGCTGACCGGACTATATAATTTCAACCCAATGAAAGAAGAAATATCACAAATTAATTTACCGGAAAAGGATGCATTACAATTCGGAAACAGTGTGAGCTCAGTTGCCGAGGAATATTATCTCGATGAAAAAATATTATGGGTTGGTACTTTCGGTGGACTAGTTCAGATCAATCTAACCACGGGGTTTGAGTCAAGATATCTTCAAACAAAAAAAAGTGATTCTGAATTATTAAGTAATCAGATCCAAGATTTGATTATTGATAAATCGGGAGTATTATGGGTCGCTACTGAAAATGGCTTGAATTTTCATTCACAAAAACGCATCAAGTTTAATTCACTGACTGCAACAAAGCATTTGTCCGAAATTATTCCGCATTTATCTGGTAAAAATGTAAGGGCTGTTGCGCAAACGGCAGATGAATCGATTTGGTTTGGAACAGATGTAGGTTTATTCGACTTAAAAAATGAAACAGGAAATTCTTTTTTTACTCAAAACTCTGAATTACGATCTTTAAATATCTGGTCTTTATTCAGTGGTTCTTCAAACAGATTATTGATTGGCACTTACGGTCAAGGTTTAAAAGAATTCAATCTTAAAACTAACCAGCTC
>JALONF010000064.1 GCA_025455085.1 Ignavibacteriaceae bacterium | reverse complement strand
ATCGGGTCAAGGTTTGCTGCCTTGTAAGCCGGATAAGTTCCGAAGATAAGTCCGACAATTACACACATTGAAATTCCGATAAACACCCAATCGTAAGGAATTGCCATTTCTGCATTGAGAAAGCCGCCAGCAAAATTCCCAACTCCAATTCCCAAAGCAATTCCGATAATTCCACCAAGAAGACAAAGTATAATTGCTTCAATTAAAAATTGTATAAGTATGCTTGAATTCCTTGCACCAATTGCTTTTCTTATTCCGATCTCACGGGTTCGTTCAGTAACTGATACAAGCATAATGTTCATTATACCAACTCCGGCGGCAATCAATGCAACGAGAGAAACTGCTAGCGCACCTATTTTTATTGGACCTGTTATGTCATTCACCTGACCAATAAGTGATTCGTTACTGAAAACTTCAAAATCATTTTCTTCATTTGGTCCAATCTTTCGTACCATCCTCATATAGCCGATTGCAGATTCTATTGTACGCTGATATTCTTCCTGGCTGTTCGCCATTACAGTAATGTCAACAGTCTCAGCTCTCTTTCCATAAATTGTCTGAAAAGTTGTAATCGGAAGTACAACATAATTATCTACAGTCTGCCCGAAGAAATCAGGTTTTTTCTTCAGAGTACCAATCACCCGCAATGGATATCCATCGAGTTTGATTATCTGTCCGACTGGTTCAATATCAAAAAGAAGTTTTTCAACAACAAAATTTCCAAGCACACACACATTAGTTGAATATTCAATTTCATTACTTCTGAATTCACGTCCTTCTTTTATTTCAAGATTAAGTGAAGCATAAACTCCCTCAGTTACTCCAACTACGTATGTATTTGGATTAGTTTCCCTGTTTGAAAATTTTATAATCTTCCCTCCAACACCCTGGTAAGCACCAACAGTCTTTGCATCTTTCATCATACCCTCAAAGCGATAAAATTCTTCCAGCGTAATATCTTTTCTGTTCCTGTATTTTTGAAATTCTTCGTGTCCACCGGTTTGGATAGCAGGCCATTTTTGAATCTGGAATGTATTCTTGCTAAGGAACTGCAAACCTTCGTTGATCGTACTCTGAAGCATTGTTACTATTGTCATCACAACAATGATTGAAAAAATGCCGACGACAACACCAAGAACAGTCAGAAGAGTTCTTAGCCGATTAGTTTTTAGTGATTGGAGTGAAAGGAAAAATAGTTGACTAAACTGCATTATTTCCCCATTAAAAGCACAATTCTATTTTTAATTATCATAAAAACCGTTGAAACGGTTTCCAGTATTAAAGAAGCTCTTACTAACCCACGACTTAAGTCGTGGGTTGACAAACAAAGTGAATTAAAAAACTGTTTCAACAGTTTCAATTAGTAAAATTATCACTCGTATCGCAGTGCTTCAATCGGATCAAGATTTGCCGCTTTATAAGCCGGGTATGTTCCAAAGATAAGTCCCACGATGACACACATTGTTATGCCGATTAAAAAATTTCCGATTCCAATTCCGAATGCGATGCCGGCAATGCCACCTACGATACATAAAATTACAGCCTCAATGAGAAATTGAATCAGTATGCTCGCCTTTCTTGCGCCAATAGCCTTCCTTATTCCTATTTCTTTTGTTCGTTCAGTGACGGATACCAGCATAATATTCATAATGCCAACACCTGCGGCGATCAACGCAACGAGTGAAACTGCGAGTGCACCAATCTTAATCGGACCTGTTATTGTATTAACCTGTGTTATCATTGATTCATTGCTAAAGACGTAAAAATCATCCGGCTGGCCAACAGGTACTTTTCTGATTTTCCTGAAATGACCAACTGCAGATTCAATAACATCATTGTAAGATTCTTTGTTCGGAGCGGAGACTGTTATGTTAACGCTTCTGCCGTACTTACCATAAATCGATTGCCAGGTAGTTATCGGCATAACTATATAATTATCTCTGCTCTCGCCGAACATTGCAGGCTGAGCCTGGAGGACACCAATAACTTTAAGAGGTTTGTTGTCAACTCTTACAGTTTGCCCTATTGGATTCAGGTTAGGAAATACTTTATCGACTATTTCAGGACCGAGCAGGCAAACATTTGATGAGTATTCAACATCGTTCTCTCTTAAATCTCTTCCGTAATCAACATTCCAGTCATTTGTTCTCATAGCATCAACTGTTGCACCGGCAACACTTATGTTCGGGTTTGTTTCGAGGTTGCCAAACTTAACAACCTTGCCAAACTGCCACTGTTCGGCTCCAACGTATTGCGCCTGAGTCAGCAATTCTTTTAATCTTATTGCTTCATCGATCGTAATATCTTTTCTATTTCTATCGCTGCGATTGTGACCGGGCCCTTGCATCGGTTCGTGTTTTTGTATTTGGAAAGTATTTTTACTCAGCATGGATAAACCGTCTTCAATGCTGCTTTGAAGCATAGTTATAATTGTCATTATCACAATGATAGAAAAAATTCCAACTACAACGCCAAGGATTGTAAGCGAAGTCCTTAGCTTGTTATTGATGATTGATTGTACGGCGATATTAAACAATTGATTTATTTTCATTTATTCATACCTTAATGATTCGACGGGATCGAGCTTAGAAGCCTGATATGCAGGAGCAAAACCGGATAAGATTCCTGTAAGTGCTGAAACTCCGATTGCTATTATCACAGCATCAACTTGAATTGAAGTTGGGAAATATTGATTAAGTGCCATACTTCCCAGTATTGCAGCAAGAAGTCCTGCAATTCCACCAAGCAGACAAATAGCCGATGACTCTAATAAAAATTGAGTAAGAATAGTTCTCTTTTTAGCTCCAATAGCTTTACGAATACCAATTTCTTTTGTTCGTTCACGAACCGAAACAAACATTATATTCATTATTCCAATCGCACCAACAAATAAAGATAAGCCGGTAATAAATAAACCTGCAATCTGAATTACTCCAACAACTGAATTATATTCTGCCATCAAACCTTCCTGCTGGTTAATTGAGAAATCATTTTCCTCATCATATCTCAATCCCCTTACTTTCCTCATAACACCTTCAGCTTCAGCTTTTGTTTCTTCGAGCAATGCAGGATTAGGTGCACGAACGTTAAATGTTACAGTTCCTCTGTGCTCTGCGATAAAGTTTTTAAATATGGTCCCGATTGGAATAAACACCTGATTATCTGGATTAAATGGACCAAGTATAAAACTTCCTTGCTCAGCTAGGATTCCTACGACTTTGTAGTTGGCATTTCCAATTTTAATAATTTTGTCCAGCGCATCACCTCTTGGAAATAGTTTAGTAGCTATCTCGCTTCCAATTACAGCAACCTGGCGTGAAGCATTGCTTTCAACTTCATTATAAAATCTTCCCTGGTCAAAAGTGAAGTTAGTTGTTTTTACATAATCTGCATTTGAGCCATTAAGAAAAACACCATCAACCCTTTTGTCATCAAACTTCACTGTTTGTTGAGAATTTATTACTGGCGCCACGGCTATTGGAAGTTTAACCTGAGATTTAAAGTCTTCATAATCCGCTAATGTAATACTTTTTCTGTTACGCAGCTTCCACCATTCTTCGTTCGTGAACCATGCCCATTTATCAATGTAAAGAACATCAGAACCTAATGCGCTTATTCCATCCTGAAAAGAATTATTAATTCCTTTGATTGCTGTGGACATTAAAACAACTACAGTTATTCCAATGAATATTCCAAGCATTGTAAGCGACGTCCTGACTTTATTTGCCTTCAGTGCCCTGAAAGCAATCAACATTCCTTCTTTTAGTTCGAAAAGTATAAATCTCATATAATTATAACCTTATAAAATTATAATTCAACACTTGAATTTATTTTTTGTGGGATATATCTGTTCTGCACTTGTTCATCTTTCTCAACCAGTCCATCTTTAAGTCTGATTATCCTTGCAGCATGCTCGGCAATATATTCTTCGTGAGTTACAAGAATTATTGTATTTCCTTTAGTGTGAATCTCATTGAACAATTGCATTATTTCCTCACCGGTTTTAGAATCGAGGTTTCCGGTTGGTTCATCTGCAAGGATGATTGATGGATTAGTGACGAGTGCTCTTGCAATTGCAACTCTTTGTCTCTGTCCTCCAGAAAGTTCGTTTGGTTTGTGATGAACCCTGTCTCCGAGTCCAACATCAACTAAAGCTTTGAGAGCTTTGTCTCTGCGTTCAGCAAAAGATATACCCGCATAAATTAAAGGCAGCTCAACATTATGCAGCGCATCGGACCTGGGAAGTAAATTAAACGTCTGAAACACAAATCCAATTTCTTTATTTCTTATTCTTGCCAGATCATTGTCAGTCATCTCGCTTACATTTACCCCATTAAAATCATACTTACCTCTGGTTGGAGTATCGAGACAACCGAGCATATTCATAAGAGTAGATTTTCCGGAGCCGGAAGGGCCCATAATCGCTACGTATTCATTTTTATCAATCCTTAAAGAAACATCCCTGAGTGCGTGAACTTCCTCCAATCCAACTTGATAAATTTTCGCAATATGTTCTATGTTAATAATATTCATGTTACTTCCTGGATTGCTTAGTTTTCTTCTTCGGCAACCATGTCCTGATTACCCGGTCCACCTTTTTTATCTTCAACTCTCACAATAGAACCATCTTCCAGCTCACGTGATATAGCACGGTAACTTCCGGAGATCACTTCATCTCCTTCTTTCAAACCGCTTTTTATTTCGAGGAAATTATCATCACTGATACCTGTCTCGACAACCACTATTTTCGCTTTTCCATTGTTAGCAAGGAACACAACTTCTTTCGGTTTATTCATCGCTGGCATCTGATTGTTTCCACCTTCAGTTTTTTCGACCTTTGTCGTATCCTTTTCTTCCGGCACATCAGTCCTTGCCGTAACACTTTGAATCGGTACACTGATTACATCTTTAACCGTCTCCGTTTCAATATCTGCATTGCATGACATACCGGGACGAAGGTTAGGATCGAGATCTATCAAGTTGACCTTAACAGAGAAATTCACTACCTGTTCCTGCGTTCCAAATCCAGTCGCCTTCGCGCTATTGCCTATTTCTGAAACAATTCCATGAAAAATTCTATCTCCGAAGGCATCAATTTTTACATTCGCTGTATCACCAACAGAAACGAGTACTACATCATTTTCATCAACATCAACTACAGCTTGCATTTTACTCAGGTCAGCGACTGTCATAATATTTGTGCCCTGACTGAAACCACTGCCCAGGACTCTTTCAGCAAGTTCTACGTTCAGCTGAGTGACTATACCATCAATAGGAGAATAGATAGTAGTTTTATATAGAGTCTCAAGTACCTCCCGTAACTGCGCTTTACTCTGGAGTACATTCGCTTGCGCTGATTCGAAGCTTGCTTTTGTTGAAAGATAATTTGCTTCTGCATTTTCCAATTCCGAATTACTCGCAAGTCCTTTATTGTGTAATTCTTTAACACGGTTATATTCTAATTCAATCCTTGTTAGCTCCGCCTCGCTCATCCTAAGACTCGCTTCCGCAGATTTCAAATTTGCTTCTAGCCTGTCTTTCTGAGCCATATATTGATCACCTTTAATCTTTATTAAAAGCTGACCTTTTTTGACAACATCACCTTCTTTAACAGGTAAGCCAATGATTTCACCGGTCACCTCAGGTGTAATTATAACTTTGAATTCCGGGTCGACTGTTCCTGTAGCAGTGACAGTTTGCGTAATACTTCGCTTCGCAACTTTCTCTGTCTGCACCAGAATAATATTTTCTTTACCGCCTGCTGTCAGTACAACTATTATCAGGATAAGGACCAGAAGGCCTAATCCACCAAAAATAAAAAGTTTTTTCTTCGATTTTTTTCTTTTACCGTTTGCCATTCTATTTGTCTCCTGTTGAAGTCTGTTGTTCATAAATCTTGTAATCCAATATGCCGAGGTAATACCTCATTTGTTGACTTTGTACTATATATGCAAACTGAGAATTTAAAAGGTTTGTAAGCGCATCAGTATAACGCGAATTAACTATCAATACATCAAGCAGCTTACCTGAACCAAGAGCATATTTTTCTTCTTCAATTTTTAAATTTTCTTTGGCTGCAGAAATGTTCTTTTCGCTCACAACCAATCCCTTTTGAACAGCCTGCAAATTCAAAAAGGTAGTTTTTATTTGTCGCTTAATATCTCTTTCAAGATCACTCATTTCAACCTCGCTGATTTTGGACTGAACTTCTGCCAGTTGTACTCTGTTATTAACAGACCAGCCTAAAAACAGAGGGAAGTTCAGGCTTAACCCAAATCCAAGTGTTTTGGACTGATCGATTGTCGAAAGATTATCCGTATAAAGTGAGTAGTTCCCGTTCGCAGTTAAACTCGGCCAGTGACCGGATTCGGCAATAGTTATTCCTTCTTTGGAACTTTCAAAATTTAATTTTGCACTTTGGTAGTCAAATCGTTTCTCCATGGCTTTAGTAACCAATTCTGAAATGTTTTCGTAATCACCCAAAAGATCAGAATTCAAAATCTCTGAATCAGTTGTTGAAAGTGAATCTGAGAAGACATACTCTTTAAGCACGTCTTCACCCAGGTAAAATAGAAGATCTTTCTTTGAAGTTTCCAGCTGATTCTCGGTTTTAATTAATTCAAGCTCTGCATTTCCTTTGGCAACTTCCTGCTGGTAAACATCCGCAAGTGTAGCTGCTCCGAGCCTGTTTCTCTCTTTAATTGTTTCAAGATTTTTTTCATTCCATTTTAAATTTGCTTGTTTGACACGGAGTAATTGCTCTGAATAAACTACATCGTAATAAAGTGACATTGTCTGAAAAACAATATCCTGTTTTACTCTTTCAAGTGAGTATTGAGCAGACTGCAATTCATTTTCACTTTTAGAAAGCTGCGCAAAATTTGCCAAGCCATCAAAAAGTGTCCAATCGGAATAAACCGATCCTCTGTAATTTCTTGAAGTAGATGTTGTACTAACTCTCGGAACCGGGATTCCGTTTATCACAACAGTGCCAACTCCTTTTACATCAGAGCGCGACCAATCCCAACCTGCATTCAAGCCAAGTGTCGGTAAAAAATTACCCCAGGCTGCCTGGACACCAGATTCGTAACCTTCGATCTGGCTTGAACTGATTATTAATGATGAATTTTTATGAAGCGCAATGTTAATTGCTTTTTCAAGAGTCAGCTTATCCTGGCTGAAAGCAGAACCAGCTATAAAAAATGTAAGAAAGATTATTAGAATAGATCGCATTCTTATCTCCAATTTGAATTTTTCCCTTTAATATGAATTAGACAATTAGATAACATGCAATGTTACATTATTTTTATGAATGTTTAAATCCCAATGCAAAAATACAGATTACGCTTCGTACAAATCTGCCAACATTATAAGCGGTATTATAAATACATATTCGGTTATTTGAACCAATCGGTAATCTTCAGAAATCAAATTAGCGGGGATATATCACTGCTTGAATCCTTCATTTGAAATACACTATATTAGTATTAACAATTTTAGAGGTAATAAAGTGCAATTAATAAACATGCTCCAGCTTAAGGTTATCATTTCTATGGTAATATTAACCATATTCTCTTTTCAATCAGTAGGCTACTCACAAAGTGGTTTCAGGGTATACGAAGAACCAGGAGGCGGAGGAAGCGGAACAACTCAAACTGATGAAGGAACTGATAATTCTACAATCTATATTGTCGGCGGATTAGTAATTGCAGGAATTCTTGCCTATGCACTGTTTTTTAAAGAGAAGAAGAAAGATGCTGACACAACCGCATCCTTAAACTCAAACTTAATATATTCTGAAGCGAATGGGATTGATTCAGCTGAAGAGTTACAAAAAGTTAAGGACAAAATTCCGGTTGATCTTTTTCTTGGGATAAAAAATAATGAAGCTGTACTTAATGATAGGATTTATCAGGTTGGATTGAGAGTTAAACTCTAATCAGATTTTATCGTTTAGAAAATCATCTTTGATTTTAAGTAGGTACTCATAGGCTTCTTGATAATTATTTCCGATAATTCCATCGAGTATTGCTTCTTCAATCGCTGTTTTTATTTCTCCGACTTTCTTCGATGGACTTAAATTACAAACTTGCATAATAACTTCGCCGCTAACCGGAGATTGAAAGGCACGCAGCTTATCCTTCTCTTTAACTTCCCAAACCTTTTTCATAACTATTTCATAGTTTTGAAGATATCTCTCGACCTTATCAGGATTTTTGCTGGTGATATCAGCACGGCAAAGCGTGATCAGATCTTCCAGATCTTCATCGGCTGAAACCACCATTCTTCTGATAGCTGAATCTGTAACATCTTCACTAACGAGAGCAATTGGTCGTAAATGAAGTCTGATAAGTTTTTCAATGTAATCAAGCTTATGCATCGGCAGCTTCATTCTTCTGAAAATTGATTTCATCATACGGGCACCAAATTCTTCGTGACCATGAAATGTCCAGCCTGTTCCTTCAATAAATTTTTTCGTTTTTGGCTTGGCTATATCATGGACAAGCGCGGCAAAACGGAGCCAAACGTCATTAGTTTTTTTTGAAATGTTATCGACAACTTCAAGAGTATGATAAAAGACATCTTTATGATGATATTCTTCTCTCTGCTCAACTCCAACCATCTGATATATTTCGGGAAAGATAACCTGCATAACGTGAGTATGCTGAAGTAGCTTAAATCCAACTGATGGTTTAGGTGATTTTAATATTTTCAGAAATTCATCTGTTTTTCTTTCCTGAGATACAATTTCAAGCCTATCACGAAGCTCTTCAGCAGCTTTCAATATTGATTCATCAACCTTAAAATTCAACTGGGATGCAAAACGAAATGCACGCAGAATTCTGAGTGGATCATCATCGAAAGTAACTTTTGGATCAAGAGGTGTTCTGATAAGTTTTTTCTCTATATCATCAATTCCGTTGAAATGATCAATAACATCTCCAAAATTTTCTTTCAATATAGAAACTGCAATTGTGTTAATTGTAAAATCACGTCGCGATATATCATCATAAAATGTCCCTTCGGATACAAGCGGTTTCCTGCTCGACTTCTTGTAGGATTCTTTTCTTGCAGCTACGAACTCAAAATTTAATCCCTGATGATTAAAGTGTGCAGTTCCGAAAGTTTTAAAGACAACTATATCATTTATTCCTAGTGAAGTAGCAAAAGCTTGTGCATACTTCATCACATCCCCAACGATCAGGAAGTCAATGTCCTCAACTTCTTTCTTCAATATGAGATCTCGTATGAAACCTCCAACAACGTAAACTTCAACACCAACTTCCTCTGCAAGTTCGGAAGCTGTCTCAAGAAATTTATATTCTTTTAATTCTTCTTTGAAGTTCATAGTTGTTAGTTTAATTCAAACCTGGTTTCAGTCAGAATATTTTCAGCATTTCTAAAAAACCATTCAGTCTTTTTATAATGCTCTTCTGTAAGTTTTAGAAGATTGGCATTGCCTTTATATCTTAACGCTAAACCTGCCATTTTTCGGGCATTAACGTAATCAAGGTTATTAAGCATATACTCAGATATTTTATAAACAGCATAGCTGCTCATTTCATCTTTTACTACTAAATCATTTTCAAAGTATTGCAGAAATGTGCGATAGTCCTCCTCAAGCGAAGTACTTAAATCAATCATTAACGGTATCGAATAATAATGATAAGCTTGTGAATTCAACTTTTTTAAAACTGAATATTTATCATAATCACTTCCGCTCACATAATTGTCAATTGTTCCATCATTAAACAAAGCAATTCTAGTATTTGCAAGTAATTCTAATCTTCTGGTCGGTTTGGCGTTTAATAGTAAATAGTAAATCTCTTTTGCTTTCCCAAATTCTGAATTCTTAACATACAATTCAGCTAATCTGAATTTCAAATCATACTCGCTGCTCGTACCTTCAAATGTTTTTTCAAATGACTGTAAAAAAATGATTGCTCTGTTAAATGAGTCTGTATCCTCATAAATTTTGGAGAGACCAATGACCGCACTGTAATTCTCTGATTTCGAAAGAATTTCTTCAAATATATTCTCTGCTTCATTATATTTTTTGAGAGATAAATATTCCCAGGCTGTATTAAGGCTGGATGAAACATACCTCGGACATACTTTACTGATCAAAGGCTTTCTACTAAAATAATAATTGGCTTTGTCTTTCGTTGATTCTAAAGCTAAAGTATCAATAAACTCTTCATACTTTTTGATCACTACATTCAGATTAGAATCAAAGGA
>JALONF010000396.1 GCA_025455085.1 Ignavibacteriaceae bacterium | reverse complement strand
ATTCCTTACGGCAAAGTAACAACATATGGACACATTGCAGAGGCCTGCGGAATTAAATCATCAGCAAGAACTGTTGGCTGGGCATTAAATGGATGCGGAACCGATATTCCTGCACACAGAGTTGTTAACAGGTACGGAGCTTTGACTGGTAAATTTCATTTTGGTGATCCGAACCTGATGGAAGATTTATTACGGAGTGAAGGAGTTGAGTTCAACAAAAATAATTGTGTGAAGCTAGAAAAGCATTTGTGGATACCAAATTCAAAAGTGAAAAGTAAAAAGTTAAAAAGTAAGTAATAACTTCTTTCTCTTACTCATACTCTTACTCTTCTCCGGATTAAGATTAAGATTACAAGTAAGATTAGAGGTCTGAATCAATACCTCTCCACACTTATTGAAGAAACGCCGCATTCAATATCAATAAATATTTTGTTGGCGGCTTCATCGAAATTCTCTGTTACATAATTATCGGAATCTATTTTATTGAATTCATCAAAATGCTTTGAGGAAAGAGCTCCATCTGTAACAATCTTGCATCCCGATTCTTTTGGAACGAAAATATTTATATCCGAGGCTCCAGCATCAACACTGAGCTTTGTATCTGAGAATAATGTGCCCAGCTTGATCTTGACAGAAGCTGCACCCATATCTACAGTGATATCCTTTGTTTTAAATTCTGTCAGGTCAAAATCCATAGAAGCAGCACCGACATCAAAATTCATATCCCAAACTGGTCTTGGATTCAAAGCAACATCAACATTATTCTTATAGTTTTCTCCAAATCTGAAAATTGATTTATGCCGCATCTTAAGATCGATCTGTGTGCTGCTATCAGTATCGAACCTGGTCAAATTGAAATTATTTTTAATTCCTTCAGCAGTAGCGGCAATAAGGTTATCAGTAGTTTTTAAAATGATAAACTCTCCTGCACCGGCATCGAAATTAAGTGTAGCAAACTTCAAAGTTGAATCTAGTTCCTCAGTGAATTCAGTAGTAGTGTAATCATACTCGGCATCATCCCCAAAATCAATCTGGAAATCATTACTGATAAAATGTGTGGCTGTTTTAAAGCTTGCGAATATTGCAAGTGCAAGAACTATTGCTGCCAGTCCTGCAATAACGCTTTTACCATACTGATGTTTGACGAGGATTGACAAACCTATCAGGATTATAGTAAGCGGCCACAGCTTCCAGATTGTTGCCCAATCCATAAAGATCGTTGTGAAGTTGTTTATCAGGACGAGTAAACCAAGTCCAACAAAAAGTAAACCCCAGAATATATGTGATGGTTTCATTTTAAAATCTCCTTTTAGTTCTTTGCTTTCAATAAAAGACCAACGCCAATTCCAATCAAGATTACGGGCCAGTAGTGGTCAAAATCGAAATGCGGAAAAATATTATCCAGTAAAAGCAAACCGCCAATAACCATTAGCACAATTGCAACCCAGATTTGCTTATTGTTTGTCTGAGGCACTGAACTGGCAACTCCTCCATTGCTTATTCTGAAAGAATCGGATTTAGTCTGATCAGTTGAAAAATTTGAACCGGTGCTTCCTTCAGAAGGTGGCTGGTTAAAGTCAAACTTAGGCAGCTCATAGGGTTTCTGCGGAACAACAATCCACAAAATTATGTATGCAATTATTCCTCCTCCACCGAGAAAAACTACAACTATGAATAGCACCCTGACAAGAGTAGAGTCAATATCAAAATACTCTGCCAGTCCACCAGCTACTCCGCCAATCATTTTATCCAGTGTTGATCTATATAGTTTCTTTGCCATTTTATTCTCCTGCTTGAAATAATTCTTTTTATTCTCTGGTTCTAATAAATAAGATTTTAATTGAATTGCACTCAATTTGGTAAGTGTGGTAATAATATATCGGTGATTGCAGGAGATTCGTCGGTTAATGAATGCCAGGAAAAAGTACAAATGTGTGGCCGTATGATTGCATGGTTGAATATTTTGAAGATATAATTAGATAATTCCATGCATTCATTCACTCATCCAATCACGCATTCATTAATCTTTTTTCTTGATTTTGCCGAGTTTAGGGGTAGTGGTATATTTCGCAATAAAATCAATAATTGAAATGAAGATTGCACTTTGCCAGATAAACCCGATTATCGGCAATTTAGACTACAACAAAGATAAAATCACTAAAGGCTACGAGAAAGGCGTCAGAGCAAAAGCTGATCTTGTCATCTTTCCTGAACTTGCGCTTGTTGGTTACCCTCCACTCGATTTAGTTGAAAAATCAGAATTCAGAAAAGCTGTTAATAAAGAGATTAATGAACTTGCTAAAATTACTGGCGATGTCGGGTTACTATTTGGTGCAATTACTGAAGATGATGACCGAATAGGTACGAATATTCATAACTCCGCGGTACTCTGTTACAAAGGTAAAGTTCAATTCATTCAGCCAAAATCTTTAATCCCAAATTACGATGTCTTCGATGAGATGAGATACTTCGAACCTGCAAAGGATGTATTTGTCCACGAGTTCAAAGGTGAGAAGCTTGGAGTTTCTGTTTGCGAAGATATCTGGAACGATGCAGA
>JALONF010000395.1 GCA_025455085.1 Ignavibacteriaceae bacterium | reverse complement strand
AACTCCAAAACTGTTCCCGTAATCACCGATGCCTTTTACAACTCCGGCAAAAAGATATCTTGTTCTTGCATCATCTAAATTTCCGAATCGAAGTGAATTGAGAGAAGCAATTGGTCGTGCGCCCATTGTAAATATATCTCTCATTATTCCACCGACTCCCGTTGCTGCACCCTGGTACGGTTCAACTGCAGAAGGATGATTG
This sequence comes from Ignavibacteriaceae bacterium, assembly GCA_025455085.1. GTDB lineage: Bacteria > Bacteroidota > Ignavibacteria > Ignavibacteriales > Ignavibacteriaceae > IGN2. The sequence goes on along the minus strand of JALONF010000395.1, from coordinate 2,360 downwards.
TGACTTTCAATTTTAAAAGCAACAGCTAATCCATCTCCGATATCAACAAGTCCGGCATTTTCTTCTCCGGCTCCAACTAGTAGTCTTCCGCCGCTTCTCGGAAGAGTTTTTAATTGTGCAATTGAATTTTTATAGCTGCAGTGCTCACTCCACATCACACTGAAAATTCCAAGTTCAGTAAAGGTGGGAGTTCTGCCAAGTATTTTCAAAATTCTTTCGTATTCTTCTTTGTTAAGACCGTGCTCTAGGGCAAGTTCGAGAGTTACTTCAGGTTGTTTCATCAAATATTTAGTTTATAGTTTAAGCATGAAATTTTATGTAGGAAATATAATAAAAATATTCCCCTCCCTTTATTAGCGGGGTAAATACTCAAGCACTTTCATTTCATATTCAAAAACTCATTCCAAATATTAAATAGTCGATAAGTCGCATAAATATCCTTCGAGCAATAAACAGCAATATCTTTTATTCTTCCTGCTTCGTAAAGATTTTTGACTTCCATTCCTGAAATATCTTTTGATTTGGGTGATTCAATACCAAATGATTGGCAATAAAAATCCAGATTAAATTTTCTTGTGCTTCCGTAGAAAGTAAACTGTTCAAGAAGGTCAATATGCTCATCGCCATACCTGTAGCCCATCAAATTTTTTGTCACTTTAACTCCGAGCATCGCAGAACGCATCATCAAGAACGGCACATCAAAATTTCTTCCATTGAAAGTGATAAATTGGTCTACTTGCTTGGCTATTCGCCAGAATGACTCAAGCATTTCTTTTTCAGTTAAGCCTTTATATTGAACTTTTTCATCTTCACTTTTCCATTCTTCTTTCTTTTGACTTTCGTAATACACGTATGACTTTTCATTTTCAACATCATAAATACCTATAACAATACATTTTGATGTGTAGGGATAAAGACTTGTGTAGCGAACTGCATCATCAATCATCATTTGACGTTTTTCGGGATCGGGTTCTTTATCGGCATATCTCAGAAGGTATTCTCTCTGATTTTCAGCAAGGGATTCGAATGGATAAGCACAGGTTTCTATATCGAAAACTATTCTTCGCATTTTTATTTACTCCCGCAAAATTTTTACTGATGATTCAAATGCTTTTACTTTTTCAATAAAACTTTCTGGCAGTGATGATGACTTCCTTGTCATTGGATCTACATAAACAACGACACCTTTTCCATCAACTATTATTTCATTTGTCTTCTGCTTCACAATTAAATGATCATAACCGAAAGAGGAATTTTTTATGTATGAGATTTTTGAATAAATATCCAACACATCATCGTAATAAGCATGGCTTCGATAATTTATTTCATTCCTAACCATAAAAAATATTTTGCCGTCAGAGAAGATTCCTTTTTCTGGCATTAACCCCGCTGCTTTAATGTATTCAAGCCGTGCAGTTTCAAAAAAATTAATGTAAACAGCATTGTTGCAAACACCAAGCATATCAACTTCGTGAAAGCGAACTGTGACATTGTATTTGTGCTTGAAATCTTTGGGAGATAAAAACTCAGTCAATTAAAAACCTCATCCAGAATATTGGCAGCATTTTCAATATCATCATCATCAACATCAAGATGAGTTACTGCACGAATTGAATTTATTGTACCTGGGGTAAGAATCAAACCTTTTTCCTTACAGCGCTTCAATCCTTCTGCAGGAGTCATCGTCAGCGGTTTGAAGAGAAGAATATTTGTCTGAACTGCTTCCATATTAATTTCAAGACTTGGATTCAACTTTATTCTTTCTGCAAGATGCTTGGCTCTCCAATGATCTTCTTTCAATCTTTCCCTGTTATTCTGAACAGCAAACAATGCTGCCGCAGCTAGAATTCCAACCTGTCTCATTCCCCCGCCCCAAGCCTTTCTAACACGATAGGCTTCTTTTATAAATTCCTTTGAACCGCTAATTGCAGAACCAACCGGTGCACCAAGTCCTTTTGAAAAACAACAGGAGACAGTATCGAAGTGTTGGGCATATTCTTTTGGAGAATTTCCTGTTTCAGCACAAGCATTCCAGATTCTTGCACCATCAAGATGATAGTATAAGTTATGTTTCTTGGCAAGATTTTTTAATGCGATAATATTTTCAATCGGCCAGATTGTTCCTCCAGCTCGATTGTGCGTGTTTTCAACTTCAATAACTTTTGTGCGGGGCATATGATAAGCAGTTGTTCTGATGTACGGTTCAACTTGTTCGGCAGTGAGAATTCCGAGTTTTCCATCAAGAGGATAAATTTGAATTCCACTTAGTCTGGCTGGAGAAGCGGATTCATAATTAAAAATGTGTGCTTCACGATCGCAAATTACTTCATCACCGGGATCTGTGAGAACATTCAAACAAA
>JALONF010000394.1 GCA_025455085.1 Ignavibacteriaceae bacterium | reverse complement strand
ATCTGTAAACTTAACTCCGCCTTCACTTTTGTACGGCATATGACAATCTGAACAAGATACTCCACGTATTGCATGAATACCTGTCATAAACAATTCATAGTCAGGATGTTGTGCTTTTAACATTGGTGCTCTTGATAAAGCATGTGTCCAATCGGTAAATTCAATTTCATCAAAATATTCTTCCATATTATCTGCACTGAATCCTTTGTCCCATGGAAAAGTGAGATATTTTCCTTCACCTTTGAAGTAGTATTCAACATGACATTGTGCACAAACGAGTGAACGCATTTCCTGTCTGCTAAAACTATTAATGTCTTTTCCCTGTCTTTGAAATGCTTCAACTAATGCAGGGCGAGAAATTCTTAAGTTCATAGTTTTTGGATCGTGACAATCCTGGCAGCCAATCGGATTAACAACTTGCGAACCAAGATCAGTTCCCATTTCTCTTAACAATCTTGGAACATCTGTACTTTTGCATGTCCAGCAAGTAGCAGGCTGTGGAGAGAATTCATTATCTCCAGTTCTTAAAATATTTCGGATGTCTTCAATTGCGTGTGCATGTCCCCTGCCCTGATTATATTCTTTCGAGAAAGCATACCCAGCCCACATAACAACCAGCTCGGGATATTTTTCAAGATAATCAACTTTCATTGAACCACCGTGCTTGCTCGCAAAATCTGTGTTTAATGTTTTTAGATAGGATTCATACTCACGTGGAAAATTTTCTCCCCAGACTTCATTTCTAGGTTCCCAGTCATTTATCGGTTTCATCATCTGCAATGTGTAAAGAGACTCACCTCTTCGCTCAAGAATTGTTGAAGCCAGAAGTCCAATTAAAAATACTATGACGATAGTTGCAAGAAATATGATCCAGGCAACCCATGGTTTTTCTTTTATAATTTCATTGATTGATTTCATAATAATCCTTTAAAAAAAAATAGAATTAATTAAACTCTCTCTGTATCTCTCTCTTACAAAGAGAGAGAATTATAATTACGATAAAACTGTTCACTTATTATTTTGTTAACTCTGAAAAATTCCAGTTTACTGCTCCAATAAGCCCTTCTCTTGTTAAGAGAAGGGTTGGGATGAGTTCCATTAAAAATAGGGCTATTATTCATTTCACAAACTCTTTCATCCAATCAGGATATGGTGCTGACAACTGCGGTGTTCTTGCAAAAGGTGTTGAGGTTAAACTATTCACTCTACCGTGAGGAGTCTCTCGATGGCAATCCCAACAGTATCCTTCACCATGTTCCTGAATTGATTGTGCCGTTATTGCTCTTACTGATATCGGATGTATCTGTTCTGAATGGCAGCGAATACAATTTCTTTGAACAGCATTTCTTCCCGCTTCGTGAATCCTGATTACTTGCGGCTCAAGTCGGAAAGTAAACATATAAGAGTGCCGCAATCCATCAGAAGCTTTAAAAAAATATTTTTCAAAAACATTATTCTGCGGAACATGACAATCATTACAAACAGTGAATCTTCCGTGACTGCTGTTCTGCCAGGTAGCAAAGTATGGAGCCATAACATGGCAGTTAACACAGGCTTCCGGTTTATCAGAAAGATAGGAAGTCGCTCTTCCAACGTGAAGTGTAAAAAGTATAAGTCCTGTAGACACACCAAGTAATATTAAAACTACGAACCTCCACGTAGCAGGTGGAGCGAAAGCTTTTAGAAATTTAAGTGGACCCATAAATTCTATCTCTGAGTTCTGGAATTGCTGATACTTTCTGAAACGATTTTCAATTCTTCATCTGTCAATACTTTTTCAATTTCCATGAACAATTCACGTTCTTCTTTCCTGATATGTTTCTCCAAAAGCCATCCCAATTCATCGAGCACATTTTCAAGCTGATCAGTTTTTTCCAGATCTTCTATGAGTAATTCCATCTTCCGGTGCTCTGAAATTATTTCATCAATCTTTTTATCCAAGTCATCATTTTTATTTTTAACAGCAGGAAAGAGAATTTTCTCCTCATCTTGAAAATGCTTCACTAGCTCAGTCTTATAAAATGAAATGGTATAATCTTTTTTATCCTCTAAAGTAGAAGGCATACCTTTGTATTGAGGTGCACCTTTTTTAAGTTGCTGTGCAAGGATAAGTCCCTGGTGATGGTCGTGTGATAAAGTATATAATGAAGGATGTCTTTTCATTACTATCAGTTTATGAGATGAAAAATTATTGCTCGAAAGTTAAGACATCCAGCTTTTTTATTCAACTGAAACAATGCAACCCAATAGAACTACTTGATCATTGTTAACAGCATTTTGGATTTCAATGTAGCTTTTAATCCGTGTGGAATATTAGCCGGCATTACAAGGATCTCACCAGCTTTTACGCTGTATGGATTTCCGCCAATCTTTATTTCCATTTCGCCATCAACCATATAAACTACCGCTTCAAATGGTGATGTATGTTCTGTCAGCGATTCATCTTTATCGAATGCAAATAAAGTAATATTTCCATTCGGTTTTTTTATTATTTGCTTGCTAACTATCGAACCATTTTGATAATTGATTGCATCAATGAGCGATTCTTTATTAATTGTTTCTGCCATCTTAATTTCTCTTAAATAATTTATTAATGTTTATGTTCACTGTGCGTGTTTTCAGATTCATTTCCTCCAAATTGAGCTTCTACATAATGGATAAAATGAACATATGCTTCGACATATTCTCTTCCGGCTTTCAGATCATTGACATCATAATCTTTTTTTGATTGCAGATCGGCAAAGTATTCTTTGATTTTTGGGTTTTGTGCTTCATCAAGATGAGCATAGATAGGATCAAGCGAATTTTCAGCAATTGCAATATCTGCGGCTTCGATTCCTTCTTCAAGCTGATATCCAGCTGGTTTCAATCCTGTGTAGCCAACACCTTCTCCCATTCTATGAACTCTCACAACAGTTTCAAAGAAATACATTTCTGAAAGTTCTTTTGCTTCAGGACTCAACGTCCTAACTTCATTCACTTTATTGAACATAGTTATTATTTC
>JALONF010000393.1 GCA_025455085.1 Ignavibacteriaceae bacterium | reverse complement strand
TATCGGGATCATCTATCAGGATTTCAAACTTGTTCCAGAACTTACTGCCGCAGAAAACATTTTCCTTGGAAAAGAAATTAAGGGATCTTTTTTTCTCAGCAAAAAAGAAATGAGCTTAAAGGCAGCCGGGGTTTTATCACAGCTTGGTGAAGAAATAAATGTGGAACTTCCTGTTAATCAGCTAAGTACCGCTGAGAGGCAGATCATTGAAATAGCAAAAGCGACTGTCGGCAATGTAAAAATTCTTGCAATGGATGAACCCACAGCTTCATTAACCCGTAAGGAAATTAATAATTTATTTCAGGTTATAAAAAAACTTAAATCAAACGGCGTCGGAATAATATATATCTCACACCGGCTTGAAGAAATTTTTGAAGTCGGCGATCGTGTAACTGTTTTACGTGATGGTAGATGTGTCGGTTCATCTTTAATGAGGGATATTGATAAGGATGAATTGATAAAACTGATGGTTGGCCGTGAGCTGGCTAAAGAATATCCTTATAATATGACTGAGAAGAGAGGGGTAATATTAAGAATTGAAAATCTGAGTTCAGAAAAAATTAATAATGTTTCTTTTTCTTTGATGGAAGGAGAGGTGCTGGGAATTGCCGGGCTTGTTGGTGCCGGAAGAAGCGAGCTTGTTCATGCGATTTTTGGTGCTGATAAAATGACATCCGGAAATATCTTCGTTAACGAAAGAGCGGTCCATATTAACTCGCCAAGCGATGCAATCCAATCAGGCATTGCTCTCCTTACTGAAGATAGAAATTTTCTCGGTCTATTTTTAAATATGAACATCCGGGAGAATATTTCTATTTCAAATCTCGGCAAAACTTTGAAAGGATTTTTTATCAATAAACAAAAGGAAGTTTTCGGAGTTAAGAGACAGTTTGATCAATTAAGGATAAAAGCGCCATCAATTGAAACTAATGTAGAATCTCTTAGCGGAGGCAACAGACAAAAAGTTGTTCTTGCCCGCTGGCTTGAGACGAACTCAAATATTCTGATATTTGATGAACCAACTGCTGGAATAGATATCGGTGTTAAATTTGAAATCTATAAATTGATAAAGGAACTTGCAGAAAAGGGAAAAGGAATAATAATTATATCATCCGAGCTGCCTGAGCTGCTTGGAATTGCCGACAGAATCGTTGTGATGTGCGAAGGTAGAATAACCGGCATTCTTTCACGCGACGAGGCTAGTCAGGAAAAGATTTTAACCCTTGCAACAAAATTTTCAACGAAGATTAAACATGCTGTCTGAGAGCAGAAGAATGAAAACAACTAAGATCATCGGCGAGTTTACCATCGGTCTGGCGCTTGTCATTGAGATAATTCTTTTTTCTCAGCTTTCTCCACACTTTTTTACTGCAGAAAATCTTTTAAATATATCGCTTCAGGTTTCCATCACTGCGATAATAGCGGCAGGAATGACATTTGTCATACTAACAGCCGGAATAGATTTATCGGTTGGTTCACTGGTAGCATTAGCCGGAATTCTGGCAACAAGTGTTATCAAGATTGATTTACCAATTTATCTTAGCCTTTCACTCGGAATTCTTGTTGGAATTTTATTTGGTGTCCTCTCGGGTTTCATTGCCGGGGTGTTTGTAACAAAATTTAAAATTACTCCTTTCATCGTCACGCTTGCTTTGATGACAATATGGCGAGGAACTGCATTCGTTTATACTGAAGGAAGACCGATCTGGGAATTACCCGAAGCATTCAGTTATCTCGGCGGTGGAAGAATAATCGGTGTTCCTGTCCCTACAATAATAATGGTCATTGTTTTTATCGTTTCGCATATTGTATTAACAAAAACAAGATTCGGAAGATATGTTTATGCCGTTGGTGGAAATCTTGAAGCAGCAAGATTGGCTGGAATTAAAACGAATAAATTTTTGATTTCAGTCTATATTATCTCGGGCGTGCTTTCTGCAATTGCTGGTGTATTACTTGCGTCAAGAATTAATTCCGGTCAGCCTAATGCCGGATTGATGTATGAACTTGATGTTATTGCAGCAGTTGTTGTGGGTGGAACCAGTTTGTTTGGTGGTAGAGGAACAATAATCGGAACTTTCCTCGGAGCTATGCTAATTGCTGTTCTTCGCAACGGATTGAACCTTTTAAATGTTGGAAGTTATATTCAGCAGGTAATTGTGGGCGTTGTAATTCTCCTCGCGGTTTTGCTGGATCAGTTAAGAAAAAAATAATTCTTTGAAATTTATCTGGGGTAACCATGAAAAATTTAATACTTTTTCTCAGCATATCTTTTGCTGTTAACTGCTTTGCACAGACGAACGTCGACATTCTTTCAAACAGCATTGATTCGCTAACTGCATTTTCATTCAACAACTGGAGGATAAGTCCCGACTTGTCAAAACCAATCACGGGTAATCCGGCTTCATTTGAATACGATGATTCGGAATGGGGGATATTAAAAGTCGATGAAAAAAATTATAATGATTCCTGCTGGCTTAGAAAGGAAATAATACTTCCTGAAACAATTCTTGGAAAACCAGTTCGAGGAAAAATTACATTTTTGATTTCGATTGACGATTATGGCTACTTCTATGTTAACGGA
>JALONF010000063.1 GCA_025455085.1 Ignavibacteriaceae bacterium | reverse complement strand
TAATTGCGTTAATAATTTATTTTGCCATTTTGAGGTTTGTTCTGTACTGGTCAGGGTTCCCTGCAAGATTTCTTGATGGACCGCTCGTTGATCCTTCATATTTCTCATCCACATTTGCGTGGGGTATTGTTAAATCACCAATTGAGTTTTTTGTCACAAATGTATTTCTGTTAATTATCGGGCTAAAATTCTTCCTTTATATATATGAATATTTCAAACAAAATAATTCTAAAAAGTTTACTTTAGTTAAGTTTTTGATTTCTCCATTACTTGCAGTTCTTGCCTATTATACAATGCGAGGCTTAGCTGCATCGATTAAAAGTGTGGTATTCGATTCAACGATTCGTTATTTCAAAGAACCCGACTTAATTCCAAGTCTGACTTCCCTAATGATGAACTTAAATATTTTATTGTTTGGGTTAGCAGTTGTTTTCGTGATTATTTCTTTAGTTCTTCTCATAGGAAAATTTTTAAAGTTATTAAGAGCTGATAGCTCGGTCTTGCGTTTTATTATTTTATTTATTCTGATTCAGGTATCCTGTTATCTGTTTTTCCTAAGACAGCCTGAACCACTCATCACACCGTTAATGTTATTTGCATTTTTCTCTCTGATATTTATTATTGTCGGGAATCTTACATTCAGAGCCAAACATATTTCCATCAATATCATCTACTCCTCGCTGATTGCATCTGTAATTGTGATATCAATGTTGAACTATTTTAACCTTGAACTCGAAAAAAGATCATTGAAGGTAATTGCTTCGGAAGTAAACAGAGCGAACAAAGAACTTCTATCTTATCTGGTTGATGAAACTTTACGAAATTCGAAACAGAATGAGAGATTGGTTTCTTCTCTGTATAAACTAAATGCAAATTATGATTCTGAAACATTCATTGCATGGAGTAAAAGCTCGCTTCAAAGGGAATCGTTAAGTTCCGAGCTAGTGATATTTGACAGAAATTTTAATGCACTTGGGCGATTTACAGTTGGTTTTGATCAAGCAATTGATTATCAAAAACTCTTTAAGAATAAAAATGATACTGGAATTTCTACGAGTGAGATTGAATCGTCATCACAGGTTGGTGTCAGCTTTGCTGGCGTTGTTCCTGTTGAAAACAATAATATCATAAGCGGATATATTGCCGTTGCAGCAAAGTTTAATGTTCAGAACCTTGGTGCCGCTGAATTTCCTGATTTTCTTGAATCAAATAAAGCTGCGCTGGGATCAGTTGTAGATTTAAATCTGGTCAGGGTATTTGAATTTTATGATGGCAAATTGCTTCAGGTCCGTGGAAATATTTTCCCTTCAAAGGAACAGCGTGAACAGATCTATAAAGTTGAATTATCACCTAATGGTGATGGCTGGACAAACTTATCCCTTTATGGCGAAGATTATATAGCTTATATCTTAAAATCTAATTGGGATGGTGCCGAGAAGATTACAGTAGTAGCAATTAAAGAAAAAGAAGTTACCTGGAGTTTATTTAACTTCTTCAAAATTTTTATTGTGCATTCAATATTTATTCTGATTCTGGTATTTATACTTATCGTATCAAGGTTCCTCCGGTTAAAGTATTCTTTCAGAACAAAACTACTGGGTGCATTTTTATTAGTATCAATTATTCCAATCGTGGCACTTGCCGTTTACAACAGAGAAGTTGTTCGTGAGAGAACAAACACTGCAATTTTTAATGAGCTTAGTAAAAGGTCAGAGTATTTAGAAAACCATATCAGGGCTCAAAAACAAAAACATTCAGACAGAGAGCTGTTGACTGCATTTGATAATGCAGGTAAAGAATTGAATATAGCATTTACTATTTATGAAAACTCCGAGAGAATTTACAGTTCCAGGAAGGAATACTTTGATAACGGATTAATTCCGGGCAAGCTAAAATCTGAAGTTCATTATAATTTAAACTATCTTAGCTATCGCGAGTCATTAACCAGAGAAGCAATAGATAACTATGTCTATGATGCTTATTACCGTAAAATTGATTTTGATAACAGATCTTTTATTCTTGGCGTGAATGATGCATTTAATAAGATAGAGCTTTTCTATTCACCTGTTGATGCGGATGTTTTTTTATTTGGAGTTTATTCTTTTGCAGTTATAGTGATAACACTATTGAGTACTCTTTTTGCGAATCAAATATCATCACCGATCAGGCAGCTAACGAGAGCAACCAATGCAGTAGCTCAGGGAGATTTGAGTGTGAAGCTTAAGAATAAGGAAAAAGGTGAATTGAAGGAATTACTTGACGGATTTAATGCGATGACAAGCGAACTTCAGAAAAATCAAAATGATATTGCCGAGCTTGAGCGTGAAAGCGCCTGGAAAGAAATGGCCAAGCAGGTAGCACACGAAATTAAAAATCCGCTCACTCCTATGAAATTATCTGTGCAGCAGTTGGTTGCGGCTTATAACGATAAGAAAACCGAATTTGACGATATCTTAAAAAAACTTTCGCAGGCAATTTTAAATCAGATCGAAAATCTAAGCCTGATTGCTTCTGAGTTTTCAACATTTGCGAAGATGCCAAGCCTTAAGCTTGAAGAATTTGATCTTATCACGGTAATAAAAGATACAATCCATCTGTTCGGTGATGAAGAGGCGAACATTAAGTTTAAGACTGATACTGAAAAAGTATTAGTTGAATCAGATAACTCCCAGATGCGGCGAATGTTCATTAATCTTATAAGGAATTCAATTCAGGCAAAAGCAAGTATTATTAATATTGACTTATCTGTTGAGGATGGGTATTCAATAATTGAAGTTTCCGATAATGGAAATGGAATTTCTACAGAAGCTCAGAATAAAATCTTTGAGGCGAACTTCACTACAAAGGAAAAGGGACTTGGATTGGGACTTAAACTGATTAAACGATTTCTTGAAAATACTAATGGTGAAATAAAACTTATTTCATCCAATACATTAGAAACAGTTTTCAGAATAAAGATTCCCGTGAAAGGTCCCAAACAAGAATTGTGAAATGAACATTCTCACGCCACATCAAAGCAAAGCGCTAGCTATTGATAAATCAATTTCTCTAACTGCGAACGCCGGCTCCGGCAAAACTTTCGTACTTGCTCAACGATTTCTTGAAATAATCATCAACACCTCAACTTCGCTAAGTCAAGTTGCAGCGATAACTTTTACTGAAAAAGCTGCAGGAGAACTATACAAAAGAATTTCCGTTGAACTTAATAAGTTATTATTGACTGCGACCGACCCTGATCTGAGACATCGAATAGAAAAAGTCAGAAAGCAGCTTGTCTCTGCCAAGATTTCAACAATCCATTCGTTCTGTATTGATCTGCTGAAGGAATTTCCTGTTGAAGCATCGATTGATGCGAATTTCATTCCGATAGATGAACAAAAAGCCTCAGAGTTGATTGATTTAGTTATTGAGACCAAACTTAGAGAAATGTTAAAGTCAACTGAAGAGCAAAAGGAAGTAAAATCTCTCATAAGGCTTTTAGGCTCAAAAGTTAATTTGGTAAATGAACTTTCAAAGATGATAAGTAAAAGGAAAAATGTACTGAACCTTATTGATAAATATTATTCGTTAAGTGAAAGCGAAATTACTTATCATTTATTTGAACTGTTTAAGTCAAACATTAAAATAGTCTTTGAAGAAGTGCTGCCCAAGTTCCTTACTCAGGTTAAAATTGTCAATCAAAAGGTCATAGACTATAATCCAGGTAATAATCTGGCGATAGAAATTAAATCAATTATAGAATCGATCGAAACAGGAGAAGCTGAAATTGATATATTAAAGAAGCTCAAGGAACTTCGCGATAAAGTATTAATTGCAGGTGGCAGCGTACGTAAGCAAGGTTATCTCCCTTCGTCAGAACAAACTGGTATCATAAACTCAATTGAGTATGTTGAAAATTTCTTTTGTGATTTTGATGAATTAGAATTGAACGAGAACCACAAAATCATCAATAATGAACTTGCTAAATATGGAATAGCTTTAATCCGGGTCTTCCGGGAAATTCTTTCTGCTTATGAATTTAAAAAGTCAGAAATGGGAGTTCTTGATTTCGAGGACATACTTATTAAAACTAAAGCTCTGCTTGAAAATGAATCTGTCAGGGAAGCACTTTCCGGTAAATACAAATATCTTCTAGTAGATGAATACCAGGATACAAATGAACTTCAGTATGAAATATTTCTGCCGCTTGTTGATGATTTGAAAAGAGGAAATCTCTTTATCGTGGGAGATGAGAAGCAAAGTATTTATCGTTTCCGGGATGCTGAGCTTCAGGTATTTGCAAAAACAAAAACGGATATTCACAAAGTTGGTGGTAATGATTCATTGCTGACGCTTCCGGATAGCTTTCGAATGGCCCCTGCGATATGCTTTTTCGTCAATTCCTTATTTAAGAATTTATTCAAAGAGCCGCGTTTATTCTTCAATGAAGTTGCGGCTTCTGACCTGGTTTGTGCCCGCTCTGATGGATTTCCAGGACAGGTAGAATTTCTTATTGCACAAGGTGAAGAAGCTCAGGAAGCCGAACTCGTTGCGAAAAGAATACTTAAGCTGAAGCAGGAACACAATGACCGCTTGGAAAATTGGAGTAAGATTGCAATTCTTGTTCGTAAGCGGGCAGCATTTACCGAATTGCAGAATGCTTTTATAAAATTCCAGATCCCATTCAAAGTTGTGGGGGGAACAGGTTTCTATCAGAAGCAAAGCATTAGTGATATATACAATTATTTTGCATTTCTTTTGAATGATAAAGATGATGCCGCACTACTTGGAGTTCTTCGCTCCCCATTTTTTCTCATCTCAGATGTTGACATACTTGAACTCTCAATGTTTGAAGGGGAATCGTTCTGGGAAAAAATAAAAACAGCTTCAGTGGTTCAAAAAAAATTCTGGGAAAAAATATTCGAAACTCTGAACGAAAATAAAGAGCTTTCAAGCAGGATTAATATTTCGCTGCTTCTGAGAAAGATATTGAAAGAATCAGAGTTCATTTCAACGCTCGCATCTCGGATTGATGCTGTGCAGGAAATTTCCAATTTGAATAAGCTTATTTCGATCACAAATGAATTCTTTAGTGATGAATTCAATACGCTCTATGATTATGCTTCTTTTTTAAATGATGCGATTTCCAGTTCTGCGGATGAGTCACAGGGTAATATTGATGCAACGAGTGATGGAGTTAATATTCTTACTATCCATCAAGCGAAGGGATTGGAATATCCTGCAGTGTTTTTATTCAAATGTAATGACACAACCCAGGTTAATAAAGTCCAGTCCAGATCATTTACTGTTGATAAAAATTTTGGTCTCCTGACTAAGGTCCCCTTAAATGATAATTATTTTGGAGAATATTTATCTGCTCCAATTGTAGGATTGTATAATCTTATCGAATCAAAAAAAGAAACTGCTGAATTAAAGAGACTATTGTATGTTGGTCTTACCCGGGCTATGGATTTTCTCTTCATCACATTTACAGATGAAGGAAAATCACCAAAGAAGAAATCTTTTACAGCATTAATTATTGAAGCATTGAATAGGAACTTAAACGGAGACGAATTTAGAATCGAAGGTGATCTTGCTTTCCTTCAGAAAAAAAATGACGCTTACACAAACCTGACTAAATCAATTAAATTAGCGATACCCATAATTCGAGATATCGAAACCACGGAAAACTTAATTGAGACCCAGAAATATAATCTAAATAGTAAGAAGCTGGTTTTAAATGAGATTAAAGATCAGTCTAAAGGTGAAGTCATATCTGCAACCAGGTTTTCGACATACTCAACTTGCCCTCTTAAATATAATCTTTTATATAACTACAAACTGGGTGATTTGATCCAGCAAGCAAGTAAGTTTCGAAGCGCTCCTAAATTGAGTATTGAGGAAGATTATAATAGAAATGAATTAAGCTCTTATTTATTTGATGATAAAACCTACCTAGCTGAATTTTCAAAATATAAAGGACAGCTAATTCATTATGCACTTCGTAAGAATCTAAGCAAAGAAAATGTGCCGTCCTTTTTAGAGGAAAAGCTAAAAAATAATTTTAATGAAGAAATCCCGGAATCATTAAAAGCAGATATTGTGAATGACTTAAAGCTATTCTATGATTCAGATCAGTTCAGGTTTATTAATTCATTTACAAATTTTAAGAATGAATATGAAGCGTATCTGCAAGAAGAGGATTTCTACCTTTTCGGTATACTTGATAAGCTCATAATTGAAGATAGAAAGCTCATTATAGTTGATTATAAAACAGATTTTGTTGAGCCTGATGAAATCGAAGCGAGCTCACAAAAATATTTACCTCAGCTAAAATTTTATGCTTATATTATTTCCCGGCTTTTCAATAAAATGCAAGAAATTGAGGGCAGAATCATCTTCATTAAATATCCTGATAAGCCGTTCATTTTTAATTTTGATGAAACGGCAGGTCAAGGTATAAAGTCAAGCATTAAATCGATGATTCATTCGATAAGAAATAATAACTATTCTGTAAATTTGAGTGCCTGTAAAGAGTGCATCTTCGCAGATGAAAATAGACAGTGTGTCAAATCCAGAATAACACAGAAATTAATTTAAGGGAAGTGTAAGCAGGTTTACTTTGATGAATAAAAAAATAAAAGTAATAAGAGACCTCTCGCTTGTGGAGAAGGAACTAAGCTCAGCACAAGGTGGAGTTGTTTCCGTAACATTACAGAAAGACAGCTTTGCGCAGTTTGCAACGATTTTTGTCTATCAGAATAAGAACGTTTTCTTTTATATCGATAATGAAGAGCTGCTGCGAACAATCAAGCTAGATTCTCCAGCCAAGTTTACAATTTTAAGCGATAAGAATGTTTCAAAAGATCTGGTTGAGAAAAAGGATCCATTGTATAGACTTTTTTCCATCGTGGTAACCGGTATTGTCAGGGAAGCAGAGGAGAAAAAAACTATAAAGGATATTGCCCAAAGTTTTATTGAGAAGTATTCAGGCAAGCTGCTTCTTCCGGAAAAAGAGACTCAAACTAAGGGGAAATTATTATTTGTAGACTCGGAAGAGCTCCTTGCTTATGATGAAACAGGTTTTTGATTAAATACTTTAAAGAGTAAAATCGCTTCATAAAATCAACTGAAGAAAAATCGGGAATTAATTTGTGCTGAACTATATCTGGGTAGCTTTAATTATTCTTGGCGTTGGTGCCGCACTTACTACAGATATTATAAATAGCAGCACTAACCGATACAAAAACGGCACTCCGTTCAATATAACCATCTCCTTCAATGAAAAAATTGATGTGTTACCTGAAGGCAAACAACCTGCCAAAATTCAGGTTACTTCATCTTCATATAATAATTTTTATAACGACAGAATCAGTTCAGATTTAGAATTCGATGCAGTTGTCAAAATTAATAAAGATTTAACGACTGGTTTTATTTCTGTTAAAATTGATAATAACTTTCCTCCAATTTGGAAAGAGATGGCTGCTTCAGGTGGTAAAGATGAACTTACCGGGAGTATCAAAGTCAAAGAACGAATACATGAAAATTCCTTTAAAGCAGAAGTAATATTTGAAGCAATATCTTTCACTAAAATGAAAGACGTTACCAATGCAGTTCTTGAATATGCAGGAACTGCCGTTACCATTGCTCTCGGTTTAATTGGTATTATGGCCTTGTGGCTTGGTGTGATGAAGGTCGCAGAAGAAGCAGGATTGATAAAGATAATTGCCAGGTCTCTTAAACCATTCACGAAAAGACTATTCCCGGAAATTCCATCAGATCATCCTGCAATGAGTTCGATGATAATGAATATTTCAGCAAATATGCTAGGCTTGGGAAATGCTGCCACACCTTTCGGATTAAAGGCAATGGAAGAGATGGAAAAAATTAATCAGAACAAAGGAACTGCATCCAACTCAATGGTTACTTTTTTAGCGATTAATACCGCCGGACTAACACTTATTCCAGCAACTGCAATTGCTGTTCGCGCCGCTTCTGGCAGCTCAAATCCAGCCATCATCATCGGCACAACAATATTTGGAGCGTTATGTGCAACAGTTGCCGGCGTTACAGCAGCCAAAATAATTGAAAAGTTTTATTTAAAATCCTGGAGCTTTGCTGAATGGTTCAAAAAGAATTTGAAGTTTTTTGGGCTGGCAATATTTACAGTTCTAACAGTGTTTTTATTTTTTATTACGGGACTGGCTGGTAAAGTTGGAGAATTATTCTCATTTATCTCGGCAGAAGGATTTAAGAATATAATTGAAGTAGTATCCAAGCTTGCTATCCCATTACTTATTGTCGTTTTTATTGGATACGGTGCAATCAAAAAAATTAAAGTCTATGAAAGCTTTGTTGAGGGAGCGAAGGAAGGATTCACTATTGCAATAAAAATAATTCCATACCTTGTAGCAATGTTAATTGCTATTGGAATTTTCAGAGCAGGCGGCGGAATGGATTGGCTGATCTTCATACTGCAGCCAATTACAAACTTAATTGGAATGCCAGCGGAAGCATTGCCGATGGCATTGATGCGTCCTCTTTCCGGAAGTGGATCGCTTGGAATCATGTCTGAAAATCTTGCTGTATATGGCCCTGATTCGTTTTTAGGAATATTAGTTTCAACTTTTTATGGCAGTACTGAAACTACATTCTATGTTTTAGCACTTTATTTTGGTGCTGTCAATATCAAAAACACTAGGCATGCGCTTCCGGTAGGATTGATAGCAGATGTTGCTGGAATTCTTGGTGCATTATTTATTGTAAAGTTATTATTCAGTTAAAAATTACTTCTTAAATATGAAAGTCTTCATTACAAGGGAGCTTCCAGAAATAGCATTCAAGCTGTTAAAGCAAAACAAAATCTCATTCGATTATTATAAAAAAGACAAGCCGATTCCGAGAAAACTTCTTCTCACAAAAGTTAAAGAATGTGAAGCATTGATTTCACTTCTAACTGAAAATATTGATAGGGAAGTAATAGACCAGATGCCCGGATGTAAAATAATAGCCAACTATGCTGTTGGTTATAATAATATTGATATTGATTTTGCAAAGAAAAGAAATATTATCGTAACAAACACTCCTGATGTATTAACTGAATCTACTGCTGATCTAACAATGACATTGGTGCTCGCATGTGCAAGAAGATTGAGTGAGGGTCAAAAATTATTAGAGGCTAACAAATTTAAAGGATGGAAACCAAAGCTGCTTCTTGGAATGGAATTGAAAGACAAAACTTTTGGAATACTTGGCGCAGGAAGGATCGGAAGTGCTGTTGCCAGACGGGCTAAATCTTTTGGCACCAATATCATTTATGTTGACAGCGATAGAAATCAAAAGCTGGAAAATGAGACTGGTGCAAAAAAGGTCTCTTTAAAATATTTATTGGAAAATTCTGACATACTTTCAGTTCACCTGCCGTTGAATAGTCAGACGTATCATTTTTTAAATCGGGAAAAATTAAATCAATTAAAAAGAAATTCAATTTTAATTAATACAACACGCGGCGAGATCATTGATGAGAAAACACTCATAAAAAAGCTTAAGAGTGAAGAATTAATGGCAGTTGGTCTTGATGTTTTTGAGAATGAACCTTACTTAAATCCTGAATTACTCAAATTCCCGAATGTGTTAGTGCTTCCTCATTTAGGTAGTGCAACTAAGGAAGCTAGAGATGGAATGGCAGAGCTAGCAGTTAAGAATGTAATCAATGTTCTCAAAAAAAAATCTGCACTTACGCCTGTTTTTTAAGTGTGATAGCTGATTCCGGTTGCATCTATTTTTGCTATTGGGTAGTTTTGAAAACAAAAAGTGAATATTTAAATGAGAATAGGAATACCAACCGAAACTCGCTGGGAAGAAAAGCGAGTACCCCTTACGCCTGCTGGTGTTGACTCACTAATCAGATCAGGCCACATTGTTTATCTTCAGAGCGGTGCTGGCGATGCCAGTCACTTTACAGACCAGGAATATCGTGAAGTTGGGGCAACTATAGTTTATAATAAGGAAGAAGCTTTTGGCAGAGCTGAAATGATTCTAAAAGTAGCTCCTGTTACAGAAGAGGAGGCTGATCTACTTGTTGATAATCAGATACTTTTTTCTTTTCTTCTTCTAACAATGGGTAAAAAAAATCTGATTGAAAAACTTTTAGCTAAAAAAATTACTGCCATTGGTTTTGAATTAATCGAACGTGATTCGCGATTGCCTATCCTTCATTCAATGAGTGAGATAGCTGGTCCTCTGGCTATACAGGTAGCCGAACGATACCTCGAGAGCTTTACGAAAAGTGGTAGGGGAATATTAATTGGAGGAATAACGGGAGTTGCACCTGCTGCGGTTGTAATTTTGGGTGCCGGTGTTGTAGGAGTTACTGCGGCTAGAGCAGCATTAGGAAGAGGTGCGCAGGTTATTGTGATAGATAGAGATTTATCGCGCTTAAGACAGATAGAAACTGAATTTCATAGAGGTGTTACGACTGTAATGGCGAATCCTTATACTATATCCCGTGGTGTGAAATTTGCGGATGTTCTCGTTGGTGCAGTTTTAATTAAGGGAGAAAAAGCTCCGCATCTTGTAACTGAGCAGATGGTTAAAGAGATGAAGAAAGGTGCTGTTATTGTTGATGTTTCGATTGATCAGGGCGGCTGTGTTGAAACAAGCAGAGTTACAACAATATCGGATCCTGTTTATACGTTGCACAATGTAATTCATTATTGTGTGCCTAATATGCCATCACTTGTTGCACGCACGGCAAGTTACGGTTTGAACAATGCAGTTCTCGATTATGTCCACGACATAGCAGATAATGGTTTGACTCCGGCATTGCTCGGTGATGAAGGATTAGCAAAAGGAGTCTGCACGTACAATGGAACGTGTACAAATGAATCAATTGCAGAATCGTTTGAAGTAGCTTATAAAAAGCTTCACGTATTTTCAACTAACTAAAAGATCCTGATGATGTCTTTGTGAATATCACCAAGTAAGAGAAAAAATAAAATTTATGCTGACTGTGGAAGAAATAAGAAAAAAGAATTTACCGGCTAATCTCTATAATATTTATAGTAAAAAATTAACTACTGCCGACGAAGCTGTGAAAAGAATCAAGTCTGGTGATAACATTGTTGTTCAGCCCGGATGCGCTGTACCATTAGAACTGGTTCGTGCAATGGTAAGAAGAAAAGATGAACTTGAAAATGTTACCATCTACCACATCTTAATTGTTGGTGATCTGCCATATGTAAATCCGGGAATGGAGAAGCACTTCAAGCATAAAGCATTCTTTACCGGAGCTAATGTGAGAAAAGCTGTGCACGAGGGAAGAGCCGAATTCATTCCAATATTCCTTTCTGAAGTACCACTTCTTTTTAAAAGAAATATCATACCTGTAGATATAGCGTTACTTAATGTCTCCCCCCCGGATGAACATGGTTTTTGCAGCTTAGGTGTTGATGTTGGCACTATTAAAACAGCAGCAGATAAAGCTAAAATTGTAATTGCGCAAATTAATAGTGAAATGCCGCGAAGCCTTGGTGATAGCTTTATCCATATAAATAAAATTCATCATATAGTTGAACACACAGAAGCAATCTCAGAGCTGCCTCAGGTTGATCCTAATACCACTGAGGAAATGCTGAAGATATATGATACTATCGGAAAAAATGTCGCTGAAGTAATTGAAGACGGCTCAACTTTGCAGATGGGTATTGGAGCCATTCCTGATTCAGTGATGAAGTATCTACGTGACAGAAAAAATCTTGGCATACACACTGAAATGTTTTCCGACGGAATTGTAAGCCTTGTAGAAGAAGGAATCATTAATGGAGAAGAAAAAACAATTCATCCCGGAAAAATTATTGTTGGATTTGTCTTGGGGACTAAAAAGGTCTTTAAATTTATTGATAATAATCCTGTGATCGAGTTTCATCCTCAGGAATATGTGAATGATCCATTCATAATAGCTCAGAACAAAAAAATGGTTGCAATAAACTCAGCCATTGAAATTGACATTACCGGGCAGGTCTGTGCTGATTCGATAGGAACAAGAATTTTTAGTGGCATTGGCGGACAAGTTGATTTTATAAGAGGAGCTGCTCACTCTGATGGAGGAAAACCCATTATCGCACTTCCTTCAATTACAAAAGATGGCGATGTCTCCCGGATTGTTCCGCAGCTAAATCCCGGTGCTGGTGTTGTTACCTCGCGCGGAGATGTCCACTATGTTATAACGGAATATGGCGTTGCGCAACTTTTTGGAAAAACTCTCAAGGAAAGAGCGCGGGAGCTGATAAGAATTGCTCATCCAAAGTTCCGCGACGAATTAACTAAATACGCAAAAGAAACGAGACACATCTAACAATGGTAGCAGTAATCGGGGATATCCACGGTTGTTTTCACACGCTTAAAAAGCTCTATGCGGTTATTTTAAGGAAGTATCCTGATATACCGGTTTGTGCGGTAGGGGATCTTGTTGATAGGGGGAAGTATAGCTATGAGGTTGTCGAGTTTGTAAAAAAGAATAAGATAACTTTTGTCGCCGGCAATCACGATTATATGTTTTATTATTTTATAAAGCATCCTTCGAGCATGCTTGGAAGGTCTTGGGTATTCAATGGTTCCGAGACCACACTGGACTCTTATAGCAATCGCTTCGCTGAAATGAACAAGCATCTTAACTTCATTATAAAAGCTCCATTGATACTTGATTTTAGTGATTGTTTTGTTTGTCATGCTGGAATTTCAAGTCATTACTCAAGAAAGCTTGGCAAGCATCCTCTTTCGGATAAACAGAAACTTATAAACATTATTGAAAAGGATTTGAACAGCGATCACGGCATTTTATGGACGAGAGACAAACTTCTTAATCTTGGAAAATTGCAGGTTGTGGGTCACACAAGATTCCAGGAAGTCTCTTATGACGAAGCAAGTGATACTGTTTATATTGACACTGCCGCCTGTTCCGGCAATAAACTAAGTGCCGTGATTATAAACGAAAGCAATATAATTGATAAACTTTCTGTCCCCACAGAAAAGATAGATATAATTTGAGAAGCTCAATTAATTTCTCTCCCAAATAGATTCTTCTTGCTACTTTATTTATTTATTACCAATTTCCTT
>JALONF010000392.1 GCA_025455085.1 Ignavibacteriaceae bacterium | reverse complement strand
TAAACAAGCTTTATATCCTTTCCTAATCGATTCTTTTCTATTAGTGGGAGGCTCTTTAGTTGATTTGAATTGAAGCCGGATAGTCCTTTACCTAATATTTTAGAACTTTGAAGAATGATCAGTTCATCAAATAATTTTTTACTAAAAAATTGAGAGAAGATTTCCTGTCCTCCCTCAACAAGGACTGAGTTAATCCTGTTTTTTGCTATCACTTTTAAGACTGATTTTAGATTTAATCTTCCATTTGTTGTATGCTTAACAGAAAAAACTTTAACTCCTTTATCTGCCAGCTGCTTTAGTTTTTTTTGATTCGATTTCGTAGAAGTAAATATCCAGGTTTTTTCAGGTTCCGTGTTATTAAGAATTTTTGAGTTTAGTGAAATGCTAAGTTTTCCATCTATGATTATCCTTATCGGATTTCTACCATTAACCTCTCTTACGGTTAGCAGGGGATTGTCAACTTTAACTGTATTTGCGCCAACCAGCACTGCATCATATTCACTTCGAAGTTTGTGTACAAACTTAATTGATTCATAACCTGTCAGCCAGGTCTGTTTGTTCTTTGATTCACTAATTTTTCCATCAATGGATTGGGCAATCTTTAAAGTGATAAAAGGTAATTTTTCCTGAGCATACTTGAAGTAAAATTTATTTAATACTGTCCCTTCATCTTCAAGTATTCCTGTTATTACTTCGATGCCGGCATCTCTTAATTGTTTTACTCCAGTGCCATTGACTTCTTTGTTTGGATCCAGGTTGCTTATTACAACTCGTTTTATTTTTTTTTGAATTATAAGTGGAACGCAAGGAGGAGTTTGTTTATTTGTATGACAGCAGGGTTCAAGATTGCAATATAAAGTTGAACCGGTGACATCCTCGGTTGCCTTTTTTATTGCGTTTACTTCTGCGTGTGCTGCTCCATATTTTTTATGGTAACCTCTACCAATCACTTTTCCGTTTTTAACAATTACAGCTCCAACAAAAGGATTTGGGCTAACATTACCTTTCCCTTTTTTAGCCAGTTTAAAACAGCTCTCAATATATTTTGAATGATCTTTTATCAATTCAATTTAATTCTGCTGGTAGTTTTTTTTAAAACATTCAATTTATCACTGCTGCTTTTTATCTGTCTTAAGTGGTGTGTGCCACTTTTCTTTTGATACAACTTTTGGTTCAGCGGGGTCACCTTCGTATGCCGGTGTCATTATCTGTATATTATTTTCGTTGAATATGTCCAGAATATTTTGATGCAGAGCATTATAAATTTTCATCATCAAAGAAGGATCATTGCAAAAAGCATTTATTTCATAAACGACAGCAAAATCACCAAGAGATTTCTGCATTACAAAAGGTAGTGGATCTTTTAACAGTCCTTCGGTCCGGTCGGCTGCAGCTTTTAACATCTCTTCAACCAGCCTCCAGGGAGTTTCATAACCAATTCCAACAGTTGTATGAAGAATAAGACCTCTCTTTTTGGCCAATGAGCTGTAATTAATTACCTGGGAGTTAATAAGATTAGAATTCGGAATTATAACTTCTTCATTTTTTAAGCTTCGAATACGCGTGACGAACGGTTTGATATCGATAACTTCTCCGAAGTCATTTTCAATTTTAATCCAGTCACCAAGCTTAAATGCTCTGCGATAAGTTAAGCTATAACCGGCTACAATATTGCTGATGAAAGAAGATGAGCCAATTGAGAACATAATACCAAGCAGAACAGATATACCTTTGAATGCATCTGATTCTGAGCCAGGGATGTATGGATAGGCAATAACAATAGCAAAAACTATAATCACAAACTTGACAATTTTAAATGTTGGCCATGCCCAGTCAGAATCGAAGTTTGCTATAACAATCGTCTCCTGCCTTATGCCATTGAAAAACAACTTAATTATTTTAATGAAATAACGTACAACAAAAATCAAAATGACTAAAAATGCAATGTTCGGGATCTCAGATAAAATTGCTTCACCCATAACACCAAGCGGCTTGATTAAAAGCGTAAATACTTCGGCCGCGATAGGTTTTGTTATGGGAAATATCTCGAGTACAAATTGGAAATAAAAAACTAATATTAATATTGTAAGTATGATTTTAATGGTCCTTGTAAATCCCCGCAATGCAGTCCATAATTGCTTTGCCTGGATGATACGATGCGATTGAGACTCCAGCACCTCAATCCTTGATCTAACTTTTGCTTCGAGAAATATGTCAAATCGTCTTGATAGAAAACGAAACAGAAATAATATTAAAATTAATACAACAGTAGCAACTGCAGCATAAATTGTTCTTTTAATGATCAGATCGCTGCTTCTTTCATAGCGATAGGAAGTTATTGCTTTTGTAATATTTTGTTTTACCATTTCAGCGAGGAGTTGCCTACTTACGCCCTCAATTTCAGCATCAGCGTTAAAAATCCTTACAATAAAATTTCCCTTCGCATTAATAACATGCCGATCTTCAGCTTCGATTATTTGTATTGAATCAGCATTAAAAGATTTATCGTCAGCGAGTGCAATAATTCTTTCCACAATAATTTGAGCACGCTCTTCGGCGGGGAATGATGTAATCCCACGAACATAGAATAAAAT